>JBFZAQ010000197.1:0-5790 GCA_041308885.1 Candidatus Omnitrophota bacterium
GTGACTGAGCGGACCCGCGAGATCGGATTGCGCAAGGCCATTGGGGCAAATAACCGGGATATTCTGACCCAGTTTTTGATTGAAGCGGTCCTCTTATCATTGTTGGGCGGCATCGGCGGTATTGCTTTGGGCGCGGGGGCGGCGGTGTTGATTACCAATTTCGCGGGTTGGGCGGTGGCGATCTCTTCATCGTCAGTTATATTGGCTACGGTGTTTTCCGCGGTAGTGGGAGTTTTGTTTGGGTTGTGGCCGGCCAAGCAGGCGTCACGCTTGGATCCCATTGAGGCGTTGAGGTATGAGTAAGGAAAATGACCAAATTCCCATAATAGATTGGTGATTGGGATATTGGTAATTCATTGGGGTTTGGGATTTGGTCATTGGAATTTAACCCGTTTACTAGTTTACTAGTTAAAAAAATAGTTGACAAACTCCAAAAATAAGGTATACTCATTCTCGTAGTGAACAAGAGGTATGAAGTCTGTTAGGCCGTATGGCTGTAAAGATGAAAGCCTTACGGTTTTTTTTATGCCTCGAGTGCTATAATTTTGAAAGAAGGAGGTAATTAGTAATGGCAAAAGGTAAAGTGAAGTGGTTCAGCAACCAAAAAGGTTATGGATTCATCACTCCTGAGTCAGGCAGTGATGTATTCGTTCATCATAGCGCAATTCAGGGCGAGGGCTTTAAGTCCTTGGAAGAGGGCCAAGAAGTAGAGTTTGAGATTGAAAAAGGCCCTAAGGGTGATCAGGCTACTAAAGTAGTCAAGCTGTAAACCTTAGAGAACTAACCCCGGTTTTCCGCCGTAATGCGGGAAGCCGGGGTTTTTTATTTTTCCGGGAGCATATTATGGTATAATAATTCCAATCTTACCTAATCGCAGCATAGATAAAACCAGGAGCGCGTATGAAAACGGTAATCTATTATTTCTCCGGCACCGGAAATAGTTTAGTTGTAGCGCGAGATGTGGCGGCGGCTTTAAAGGACGCCCAGGTTTTGGCGATCTCTTCAGCAGCTGCTAAATCGCAGCCAAAGGTTGGGCCGGAATGCGTGGGGATCGTATTCCCGGTGTATATGTTCGGTTTGCCGCTGATCGTGGCTGAGTTTCTGCAAAAAGTCGCTATTCCGCGCGAGGCTTATGTTTTTGTCATTGCGACCTACGGCGGCTTAGCGGGCCGGTGTTTTGCCCAGGTGGCTAGGATTCTGAAAAGCCGCGGAATTAATCTGGCGGCATCCTTTGGGGTGCGCATGCCGGGCAATTATATTCCGTTATATGAGGCCATATCCGAATCCCGACAACAAGGCTTGTTTCAAAAAGAGCGCGCGGATGTGAAATTGATTGCCGATACCGTGGTGCAACGCCAAAAGGTTCTTTATCATGATTCCCATCCAGTTCTGAATTATATCTTATATGCTTTGTTGTACAGCGGCGGGTCTAAGCGGATGAGATCCGCGGATAAGGGTTTCTGGGTAACCGCAGAATGCACTCACTGCGGAGTATGCCGGCAAGTTTGTCCAGTCTCCAATATTGAGCTTGTTCAAGGCCGTCCGGCTTGGCTTCATCATTGCGAGCAATGTATGGCTTGCCTGCAATGGTGCCCGGTTGAGGCTATACAGTATAAGAAAAATACCTTGGGCAGGAAACGGTATCATCATCCGTCAGTCAAAGCGGATGATCTTGTGAAGCAGCAGGGGTAGCAGGGCGGATTAAGCTTATGGAGATTACAGTCGTCAGGAGCAAAAAAAGAAAACGGACTATTAGCGCCCGGCTGATCAACGGAGTTATGGTGGTGCAAGTGCCGGTGTCGATATCCGAAACTCAACTGCAGCCGATCATTACAAGTTTACGGTTAAGGATCGAGAACAAGCGCCTGAAAGAGGAGTTGAACTCTAAAAAAGAGCTCCAGGATATATTCCTCAAGTTAAATCGGGATTACTTCGCGGGAAAGCTGGCGGTCGGTCAAATTGGATATGTAACTGATCAGGTCAGTAAATTCGGCTGTTGCAATTGCCGGTCCGGCGAGATCAGAATTTCGCATCGGGTTAGCGCAATGCCCAAGTGGGTCAAGGAGTATGTGGTTATGCATGAAATGGCCCATCTGGTGGAGGCGAATCACGGTACTGACTTTTGGGTATTAGTTAACCGGTTTCCCTATACGGAGCGGGCCCGTGGTTATCTGACTGCCGTAGGCTGGGAATCGCCGGATGTCCCACCGCCTGGCACCCCGCCGGAGCAGGCGCCGACATAAAAGGAGCGCCCAAAAGATTATAGGGAACTTTTGGCCTGTGCGCGGCTGTCTAAATATAGAGGGGCAACATGCAGGATATACCAACGCAGATAATTCAGGCAGCCCAGGCAGGCGATATGGAAGCCTTTAGAGACATTTATAAAAGCTCCAGCGGCTTGGTGTATAGCATCGCTTATCGCATGACCGCTGACCGCGATCTGGCCTATGATGTGGCGCAAGAAGTGTTTGTGAAGGTATTCCGTAATCTTAAGGCCTTTGAGTTTCGTTCCGCATTTAAGACTTGGCTTTACCGGATCGCGGTTAATACCGCTATAAACGCGCTAAGGCGTAAACCTCGGGAGCTTTTTCTGGAAGAGATCATGGAGAATCCCGAGAGTGATCCTCGGGTTTCAGTTGTGGATAACGGGAAGTTCGATCAGCAGGATGCTAAAGCTAAGCTGGACATTTTATTACAGCAGTTGAATCCCGACCAGAGGTCGTGCATTATTTTACGCGAGATCCAGGGTCTTAATTATAAGGAGATTGCTCAGGCGCTCAAAATCAATATTAACACCGTTCGTTCAAGATTGGCGCGGGCGCGGCAAGGGCTCATGAATGCCGCCCGCAATGCGCCTCGGGCGGGAGATGGAAAAAACGCATTTTAAAGGGTGGGTGAATTATGAATTGCAAGCAAGTTGAACAGATATTATTGACTGATTATCTGGATGGGGAATTATCCGGGGCGACCCGGGCCGATATTCAGGGGCATCTGCGGGCTTGCGCCCACTGCCGGATGTTTGAGCAGCGGGTGCGTGTTGGCGCGGTATTGCCGTTTAAGGGTCTCGGTGATTTACAGCCGCCGGAAGGGCTATGGCAGGATATTGCGCACAGCATCCAGGCTGAGCCGATACGGTTATCCTGGGTTGAGCAATATCTTTGGGGCCCGCTGCGGCTTGTTCTGGCCCATCCTCGACCGGCGTTTGCGGCTGTTACGTTCATCGTTTTAGTTTCGGTGACTTTGGCGGTTATGCGCGCAACCTATGTCAGCCGTGCCAATATGCGTACTTATGTAGCCGAACAGATGTTTTTTCTTTCTAACTTGCCGATTAATAGCGGGCCTTTTGAAGAAGGGGTATATTAGGAACTTATTTGGGACATAGTGTGTCTAACTTGGTAGAAGGAGGTTAAGCGTGGGTAAGGCGGAATATAAAGGGGTGGTAATAGTTCTCGGCCTAGCGGCGGTGTGCGCGGCAAGCAACTTAGTTTATGCGGCGGGAGATCCCAGAGAAATGGGCAAGTATGGCGATGAAGTTGTGGATCGGGTAGTTTCGGAGTTAAACCTTACCGCCGAGCAGCGCAATGAAGTTAAGTATGAATCAGGCCGCCATGCCGTAAAAAGCAAAGAACTACAGAAGGCTTTATCCGATAAGAGAAACGAACTGAAGGCTGAGCTGGAAAAACCGGATACCGATAAGAATGCGGTTGATCGGATTGCCCAGGAAGTAGCGCAGCTGCAGGGTCAGATCGTTGATGAGCGGATAAACAGTATATTGATCTTTAAAGAAATCCTTACTCCGCAACAGTATGAAACATTTTATCAAAGGACCAAGGAGGCCGGTGAGCGGGTACGGTAGTATCCGGGCCGGCAAGGAGGCAGGTATGCGAGCGATAAGTATAGGTTTGATAGCGTGCGCGCTGATCGTCGGGATTATCTCTACGGCGCGGGCAAGCGATTGGGATAAGGCCGGCAAGATTCTGACTGGAATCGAAGGTGTTCGGATAATTACGGGAGGTAATGTTGACCTTATTGGCACGATTACGGGAATAAATCGCGGCAAGTCGGAACGGCAGGGCAGTCAGGAGAGCAGGGTCGTCCGAAGAAATGACCCGCGCGGATGTCATCGACAGCCCGAATGTGCGGCGCGTTATTATCGCCATTCTTGCGCGCGCGAATGGGTCGCGCATCTTGTTTGGAAGGAAAAATATATTCCCGGGCACGAAGAATACCGGGCTGAGTACGGCAGAGTAGTTTTTGTGGAAGGCCATTACGTGAAATATCAAGTCGGAGAAGGCGGACACTGGGTGTATCGTTGTAATTGTGCGCAGCATCGTCATGGCGAGCTCGCCTGCAGCCGTTAGGGCCCGGTGCGTGTTTTCCCAGGCGCTATTTTTTTTGAATTTTTAGCGCTTTTTGACGATAGAGCGAGTGCAGTTATCCCTAGGGTGCGAGTTCACCATCCGCGCTCCCTAGGGATAGATTTTTATGGAGGTTTGATTATATGGAATATCTTCAGCTGGCCAAAGAGGCCGCCCGCAAGGCCGGCACAATCCACAAAAAGTATTTCAACCGCGAAATTAGGATTCGGACCAAGTCGTCTTCCTACGACCTGTTGACTATCGCGGATACTGAATCTGAGCGGGCGGTAGTGAGCCTGATCAAGAAACATTTTCCCGAACATAATATTCTGGCTGAAGAGTTTGGCTATCGGCGGACTAATTCCCCATATACCTGGATTATTGATCCGCTTGACGGCACGAATAATTTCGCTTCGGGGCTGCCGATATTTTGCGCTTCCGTAGCGGTGGCGCGCGGTAATCAGATTCTGGCGGGGGCAGTTTATGACGTTAGCCGCGACGAATTATTCTTTGCCCAGAAGGGGAAAGGTGCATATCTTAACGGAAAACGGATCCGGGTTAACCCGGTTGCGACGCTCAGCCGTTCAATTCTAATCACGGGTTTTTATTATAGCCGAGGCCTTGAGATGCAGCAGACGCTTACGGCGATGCGCCTCTTCTTGCGCCGGGGCATCGTTGGCTTGCGTAGATTAGGGGCAGCCGCTTTAGATTTATGCTATGTGGCGTCGGGCCGCGCCGCCGGCTTTTGGGAATTTAAATTGAGCCCGTGGGATTTCGCGGCGGGGAAGTTATTGGTCGAAGAGGCCGGAGGCAGGGTTAGCGGTTACGCGGCGGGCGCGGTTGAATTGTATCGACCCGGCTTTATCGTAGCCTCAAATTCGAAGATCCACGGGCAGATGTTGGCGGTTCTTAAGTCCGCATATACTGCGCGCCGGGGGGATTAATTAGTTATTGTATTTTGTCTTCATTGCGGTAAAATATATTCGGGTCAGTTTGAGGAAGAGGAGGTAGAAAGGCTGCTTAGATGAGAAAATTTGGGTTGGTTTTTTTAAGTGTGCTCTGCTGTGCGAGTTTTATGGCGGCTCAAGTTCAGGCGGTTATGATCCCCAAAGAAAACTCGCGGGCAGAGTTTTTATATGTCTTTGGCCCGCTCGGTAATCCTGCGCTGGGGGCTGATGACGTCGATCATACGCAGCAGTTGTTCATCGACATCCCGGCCGGTTACCCGGGAAAATTTTACCTCCAGGTCTTTGATCCGGACACCGGTGGTTTTAAGGATCTGCGCGCAGCATCCGATAATCCTTGGGATACCGCGGTAGAATTTTCGGTCCTCGGCGCTCAAGATGCGGTCTTAGCCAAAAAGGAATTTGCTGAGTCCGCGGGCTTAGATAAAACTTATTATTTCATTGGCCCCTTTGAACCGAAACAGGGC
>JBFZAQ010000198.1:0-18358 GCA_041308885.1 Candidatus Omnitrophota bacterium
CCGATCTGATATCCTGATCTACGCTTTTACTAAACGTGTATCTTTGTGACGCGGTAACTTTACAACTTTAGGCTATGAACATTCTATTTATCGGAGACATAGTGGGGAGTCCCGGGCGGGAAGCGGTACGCCGGCTCTTGCCGGATTTGACGCGGGAGTACGGGTTGGATTTTGTGGTCGCCAATGCCGAGAATGCCGCGGGCGGATCCGGGATAACCGAACGCGTGGCCCAAGATTTATTTGAAGCGGGAGTTTCCGTGTTGACTTCCGGAGATCATATTTGGAAGAAGCGGGAAATTATCGAGTTGATCGGCCGGGAAGAGCGGATTTTCCGGCCCTTGAATTATCCTCCCGGCGCCCCCGGCAGAGGTGCGGGGGTTATCAAAGCTAAGAGCGGTGTAGCCGTGGGCGTTATTAATATTCAGGGTCGGGTGTTCATGGATGCTATCGAGTGCCCGTTTAGGAGTGTTAAGCTGGCCCAGGAAGAGCTGGCTAAGGAAACCCGGGTTATCCTGGTGGACGTGCATGCCGAAGCTACATCCGAGAAGGTCGCCTTGGGGTGGTATTTAGACGGCTTGGTGTCGGTTATTGTGGGTACTCATACCCATATTCAAACCGCTGACGAGAAGATCCTGCCCGGCGGGACTGCCTATATTACCGAGGCCGGGATGACCGGTCCGTATCATTCAGTCATCGGCCGCAACGTCGAGGCCGTTCTGGAGCGGTTTATTACGGGCCTGCCGACCAGATTTGAGGTAGCAACTGAAGATATTCAATTGCACGGAGTGGTGGTGGATGTTGATGAGGCTTCGGGGAAATCCAGATCAATTACTCGCATACAAAAGAAGTTAACGTAGAAATACATTGATATATATGGATATATATGGATATAAGTTGATATTAAGAGAAGTCGGTCGTCATCCTGAGCAAGCTGTATTTTTCTCCAGGCGACGCGAAGGATCCAAGATGGCGTCAGATTCTTCGGCGGCCTTGGCGGAAAATGAGCGTCGTCTCAGAATGACGGGGCGGCGTGGTTCCATAGTGTCATTTGTGTGCTCCGCATTCATATTTATTGTTAGCCTAGCTATCTGTAACTTATCCCATGCCCAGGATCCGGATATCAAGAAAGACCTGGAATTGGTTATCGATCTATCTTCAGCGACGGTGCCTACCCCGAAGCTCTTCAGCCCGAATATCGACTTAAGCGGACGCGGCGCGCATCCACAGGCAGATTGGCCGCAGCAGTTGGCGTCTCAAGAAGCGTTGGAGGTGTTGGGCAAGGGGTTAGGTTTTCGGGGGCTTTATCGGATACAGTATAATCTGTGGGATATGCATCAGGCCGGCGCCAGCGAAGATATCCGCGAGAAATTATTGAGTACTTTTGATGCGGTTATTCACAGAATCAATGAGTGCGGCGGAGTCGTTATTCTTGATATCTTCGGCACGCCCGCCGGCCTAGGCAAGGTGTTGGATAAGCGCAGCGCGCCATTCGACTTAAGGGCCTTTAAAGCCGCGGTTAAGAAAGATATCCGCAGGCTTAGCTGTGATAAAAAATATAATGTTTGGTATGAGGTGTGGAGCGCCCCGGATTTAGAAGCATTTTTCTTGGGTCGCCAGCAGGAATATCTGGCCATGTATCGGGTGGTAAGCGAAGCGATCAGCGAGTTGGAGGCCGAGACTAAGATCCACATACCCCTGGGCGGGCCTTCGGTGAGCTGGTGGTATCGTAATCTTGAAGGAGGCGCCAGCAGCGACCCGGAGCAGAGCCTGATCTATGCTTTGATCAGATTCGCGGCGCAGCAACGGCTGCAGCTGGATTTTATCAGTTGGCACGCTTATTCGACCGACCCCAAAACCGAGCAGGAGATAACCCGGTATAAAAAGAATCCCGCCAGGCTCATCCGCGATTGGTTGTCTTACTTTAACCTGGACACAGATATTTTCTTATTAGTTGACGAGTGGAATTACGACAGCGGACCGAACAGGATTGCCCAGCGTCAAGAAAAGTCGCATGTTGCGGCCAGCTATATTCCCAGCCGCCTGAAAAATATGTATGAAGCCGGGGTCGACAATCAGATTTATTTTTCTCTCGAGGATTTTCAGAATAATAAAGAGGGCGTTAAGCGTAACACCGGGTTATTTTGGTACGACCCGCAATCTCCGGTATATTCCGGGGGACCAAAAACGATCTGCGCGGCTTATGAAATGCTTGCCTCATTAGGCGAGAGCATGTTTACGGCGCCCAAGACCAGCGATGATGCGTTGGGTGTAATCGGTACAAAGAAAGGCGACGGCTACGTTTTTATTATTTATAATTACAGCGATCCCCAGAGCGGGAAGAATTATCTTACGCGGTCCTTAGCCGCGTTTAATGACGCGGAGCGGAAATTATTAATGCTTTTGCTGCGTTCCGGAGCGCTGGATGAAATTATTGCCGGGCGCAAAGATATGGCCCGGGTGAAATTGACCAATAAGATGCGCCAGGTCCTGAAGAAGGCCGTGGAGGCGCAGCAGAAGTCCGAGCGCAATTCCGCGGTTACGCGGCCTGTCGGGTTAATCTTGAAAAATCTCCAAGGAGACTATCAGTATAGGCGCAGGGTAATTGATTCCAGCTGCGGAGTGAGCTGTGAGTATACCCTGCGGGAAGAAAAGATTATCAGCGCCGTTGAAGGATATCAGGAAAAGCGGGAAGTCGCCCCCTATTCGGTTACCTTGATTGAGCTTACGCCGCGGGCCAAAGAAGAAGCTCCTGCGTCGATAGTTCCGGTTGCGCCGGCAGTTGCGCAGCCAGAATTAGCTCCGGAGTCGGCATCGTCGGCACTGCCGGCCCCCGCAGCAGTTATTCAGCAGACAGAAAATGAGCAGAAGCAGTAAGCCGGTTAATAAGCAAACCCCCGATTTGTTTTCTCCTCTTCAGGCGGACATCCCGAAGCGGCGCGTCCTTACCGTCAGCGAGGTCACCCAGGATATTAAGCTTATCCTGGAGCAGTCTTTTGAACGCGTTTGGATAGAAGGCGAAGTTTCGGGCGTAAGCCGTATTGCCACGGGAACAGTTTTTTTCAATCTCAAGGACTCCTTAAGCCTGCTTAAATGCGTTATGTTTTCTGCGGCAGCCGCGGGGTTGAAGTTTGAGCTTAAGGACGGGATGCAGATTCTTTGCGCTGGGCGCATTAGTGTTTATGAGAAGGAAGGTAAATATCAGCTGTATGCTCAGGAGGCCGAGCCTAAGGGCGTTGGCGGTTTGCAACTGGCCCTGGAGCAACTGAAGGTTAAACTGGAGAAAGAAGGGCTGTTTAGCCCGGCCCGTAAACGGCAGATACCTTTTTTACCGTCGAGGATCGGGGTAGTGACTTCGCCCCAGGGCGCTGCGATAAAGGACATCTTTAAAGTGCTCGAGCGTAGATTTAAAGGGGTTAATCTGATTATTAATCCCGTGCGGGTACAGGGCGAAGGCGCTAAAGATGAGATCGCTCAAGCGATAAACGAATTTAACGATTATAATAAGCTGGTTGCGCCCGAAGAGCGCATCGATGTCATGATCGTTGGCCGCGGCGGGGGGAGTACCGAGGATCTCTGGGCTTTCAACGCGGAAGTGGTAGCTCGGGCTATCCATCAATCTCAGATACCGGTTATTTCCGCAGTCGGCCATGAGCGCGACTGGACGATTGCCGATTTGGTGGCGGACGTGCGCGCTCCTACTCCTTCGGTGGCGGCGGAGCTGGTCATTCCCAAGAGAGAGGACCTGCGGGAGAGGGTCGAGGATATTAACGGAGATTTAGGCCGGCTGTTGGAACAAATGGTTATTCGGCGGCGGCAGGATATCGATGAATTGGCTTATCGACTTAAGCTGGGCTATGCGCATAGTCTTGAGTTAACCCAAAGTCGGCTGCAGGCAAGCGTCAAGAAGCTGGACGTGCTTAATCCGGTCTTCTTGCTCGTCCAACACGATAGGCGGCTGAAAGATTTAATGAAACAAATGCAGTTGGGCGCGGCGCACCTTTTAGCGCTGAAGGAATCCGGGTGCAAGGCAGTGGCGGGCAAGCTGCATAGTTTAAGCCCGTTACAGATTCTGGCCCGCGGCTACAGCATCACTTTTTCCGCCGCCGATTCAATTATCAAGGATAGCGCGATGGTTAAGCCGGGAGATACGCTGAAGACCCAGTTGCGCCGCGGAACCATTATTAGCGTTGTAAAGGATGTTGCCGCATAACAGCGATATTCGGTACGCCGCTTTTGCGGCGGTGTTCACCTGTACGAAGGGGGAGATATGGCGGAAGTTAAGTTCGAAGAGGTCCTGAAAAAACTGGAGAAAATAGTCGAAGATTTAGAAAAAGGCAATCTTACGCTGGACGAGGCGCTGAAAAAATATCAAGACGGCATTGAGTTGGCGAGGGTTTGTGCGGCCCGCTTGGAGAATGCCAAGAAAAAGATCGATATCCTTTCCAAGAATAAGAAAGGCGAATTTGAGCTTCAAGACGCAGATTCCTTGGATGCGGCCGAAGGGCAAGACGCCTAAAATATATGAATCTCGAACAGATTAATTCATCGGCGGATTTAAAGAAGTCCGGCATAGAGGAGTTGCCGCGGATTGCCGAGCAGATCCGCAGCCGGATGATCGATGTGGTATCAGAAACCGGCGGCCATCTTGCTTCCAGCCTGGGGGCCGTGGAATTAACACTCGCTTTGCATTACTGCTTGAATGTTCCTAAAGACAAAATTGTTTGGGATGTAGGTCATCAGTCGTACGCGCACAAGATCCTGACCGGGAGGAACAAAGATTTCAGCGCTTTGCGGCAATATCAGGGCTTAAGCGGGTTCCCCTGTAAAGATGAATCCGCCTGCGACCCTTTTACTACCGGGCATAGCTCGACAGCCGTATCTCTGGCCTTAGGGCTGGTTGCCGGCCGGGATGCGGTAGCGCCGCGGCAAGATTATAAAGTCGTAGCGGTTATCGGCGATGGTTCATTAAGCGGGGGGTTATGTTTCGAGGGGCTGAATAACGCCGGGCATTTAAAAAAAGATATTTTGGTGATTTTGAATACGAATGAACTTTCTATCGCCCCGAATGTGGGGGCGATCAGCACTTATTTAAACAAGCTTATTTCCCTGCCGTTGTACAATCGGTTCCGTAATTCATTGGAAGATCTGGTGGCCTCGCGCGTTCCCAAAGGAAGCCGGCTGCTTAAGATCGCCAATAAGTTTGAAGAAGGCTTGAAAGGGCTGTTTATCCCCGGGCTCTTGTTTGAAGAGCTGGGGTTTCGTTATTTCGGGCCTTTGGACGGCCATAATCTGACCAGTCTCGTACCGACAATCAAGAATATCCTGCAGGTTAAAGGTCCGCGCTTGCTGCACGTGGTGACCAAGAAAGGCAAGGGGTATTATCCGGCGGAGAAAGACCCGGTGCGTTTTCATAGCGCGGCGCCCTTCGATATCCTAACCGGTAACAACGCCTCTCGAGAAAAGGCTGATACCAAGACCTATACGCAAGTTTTCGGCAAAAAGATCGTCGAGCTGGCTAAATCCAATAAGAGGATTATGGCGATCACCGCGGCGATGCCGGAAGGGACCGGATTGGATGCTTTTCGCGATGCCTATCCGGATCGTTTTTTTGACGTCGGTATTGCCGAAGGCCACGCGGTTTGTTTTGCTGCGGGATTGGCTTGCAGCGGCTTAAAGCCCATAGTGGCGATTTACTCAACATTTTTGCAGCGGGCTTACGATCAAATTATCGAGACTGTAGCCTTGCAAGATTTGCCGGTTGTCTTTGTCCTTGATCGGGCAGGCATTGTGGGAGATGATGGACCGACACACCAGGGGATATTCGATATTAGTTATCTGCGCAGTATCCCGAAATTAGTCATTATGGCTCCGGCCGACTCTGAGGAATTAGAAAAAATGTTGGAGTTCGCGGTCCGCTATGACGGGGCTCCTTTGGCGATACGTTATCCTAAAGACCGCGTGCCTGCCGGAGATTATCGGGGTTCTACCTTGGCCAAGATTGAGTTAGGTAAAGCGCAGGTTTTGACCGAGGGTAAGGACTACGCGCTTATCGCTTTTGGGAGCATGGTAGCGCCGGCATTGGAGGCGCAGGGGAGATTACAATTGGCCGGCTTTAGCGGGACGGTGGTTAATGCCCGGTTTGCCCGGCCGCTCGACACCGTGTTGTATCAGCAGTTGGCTAAAAAGCATACCCGCATATTTGTGGCCGAGGACGGGATAAGCGATGGCGGGCTGGCAAGCGCTTTAAGTTATTGCCTTAGGGTTCCGGTGATTCCGATTGGAGTTGCGGTTGATTTTATTCCGTGCGGCAAGCGCGGCCAATTATTGGAAATCAACGGCCTTACGCCCGAAGGGTTGGTTAAGACTATAACTAAGGCTATGGCTTCAGAGGAGATTGCCAGGCGGATTTAACGATGCCGTATATAACTATTGATCAAGATAAGTGCAAGGGTTGTTTGCTTTGCGTCGGGGTTTGCCCCAAAGGCGTTATATCCAGCGCTTCTACGTTGAATCCCGCGGGAGTCAAGCCGGTTAAGCCGGACAAATTTAAAGGGTGCACGGGCTGCCTGAGGTGTGTGTTGATGTGCCCGGAATGTTGCATTGAAGTATATAAATAGAGGCTTGTGGTCAAACCGCATATGCGTAAGCGTATTTTATTAACCGGGAATGAAGCGATTGCCCGAGCAGCCATTGATGCCGGGTGTGGTTGCTATGCCGGCTATCCGATTACTCCCCAGAATGAATTGATCGCTTATATGGCGCAGCATCTGCCACAGTCCGGCGGGGTGTTTATTCAGGCGGAGTCGGAATTGGCGGCGATTAATATGGTCTTTGGGGCCGCGGCTGCCGGAGCCAGGGCTATGACCTCGACTTCCAGCCCCGGGATGAGTTTAAAGCAAGAAGGCATATCCTACATTGCGGGAGCGGAATTACCGGCGGTGATTGTCAATATTATGCGCGGCGGACCCGGCCTGGGAAACATTTGGCCGGCCCAGTCGGATTATTTTCAAGCAACCCGCGGCGGCGGGCACGGAGATTACCATTCTTTAGTCTTGGCTCCCGCGTCGGTGCAAGAGGCTTACGATTTGACCCGTTTGGCCTTTGATTTGGCGGATCAGTATCGTAATCAGGTGATCATACTGGGTGATGGCATGCTGGGACAAATGATGGAGCCGTTAGCGGTCAATAGTCGATGGTCAATAGTCAATGGTCAAAGAAAAGAACTATCGACCATCGACCATCGACCATCGACCAAAAACTGGGCGCTTACCGGCTGCGTTGGCCGCAAGCCGCGGGTGGTTAAATCGTTCTTTATGCATGAAGGCGAACTTGAAAAGCATAATTTAGGCCTGCAGAAAAAGTACGCGCGGATCTGCGGTAAGCAGCAGATGCTGGAAGATGTTTATGGCGATAAGGCAAAAGTCTTTGTGGTTGCTTACGGGATAATGGCCCGGATTGCCAAAGCCGCGATCGGTAATCTGCGCTCCCGGGGCCAGAAAGTCGGTTTGTTGCGGCCGATCAGCCTTTGGCCTTTTCCCGGAGATATTATTCGGCGTATTGCTGCCGGCAATCCCGGTGTAGCTTTTGGCGTCGTGGAAATGTCTTACGGCCAGATGGTCCAGGATGTGCAGCTGGCGCTGGGCGGGAAATCACCGGTAACTTTTCTGGGAAGATCCGGCGGCGGGATTCCGTCGCAGGCCGAAATTGAAAGATTTATTGGTAAATTGTTAAATGGTGAATGGTTAAATTATGACTAAAATATATACTCATCCTCGATCTTTACGGCCCGTTACGACGCACTATTGCCCCGGCTGCGGCCACGGCATCGCCCACCGGCTTATCGCCGAGGCGATCGACGAGCTGAAAGTACGCGAGCGGATCATCGCTATCGCCCCGGTAGGGTGCGCGGTCATTGCTTATGATTATTGGGATTTTGACTGCTGCGAGGCAGCGCATGGCCGGGCCTTGGCAGTGGCTACGGCAATTAAGCGCGTCCGGCCGCAGGCGATTGTTTTCACTTATCAAGGAGACGGAGATCTGGCCGCTATCGGGACCAACGAAACGATCCATGCGGCCAACCGCGGAGAGAAGGTCAGCGTATTCTTTATCAATAACGCTGTATACGGCATGACCGGAGGCCAGTTGGCCCCGACGACATTGTTGGGTCAAAAGACCGTTACTACTCCGCAGGGCCGCGAGATTAAGTCTCACGGTTATCCGTTGAGGATTTCCGAGATGCTGGCTTTACTGCCGGCAGTATATTCGATAGAGCGGGTTTCTTTACACGAACCGGCGCAGATTTTAAAAGCCAAGCAGGCCATCCGGCAAGCCTTGGTTAACCAAATTGAAGATCGGGGGTTTTCTCTGGTAGAGATACTTTCGCCGTGCCCGACCTACTGGGCCATGAAACCCCAGGAGGCGATGAATTGGATAAGGGATGTTGTGGTGAAAGAGTTTCCCTTGGGGAAGATAAAATAATAGGTGTTTAAGGTAGAAGTTAAATCTGAAACAATTTTCAAATTGCTTAAATTCAAATGACAAAGCACAAATTCCAAAATAAGCACAAATAACAAATACCAAATGACAAAATTGGTAATTGAAATTTTGAATTTGCTTTGGTATTTGAATTTTGTCATTTGACATTATCTTAATTCGGATTTGTTTGGGATTTCGGGCTTCGATATTCGAATTTAACGGTTTATTAGCTAATATTTTTGAGATGATCGAACGTTTAATTATCGCCGGCGCAGGCGGTCAGGGGATTATGCTGCTGGGTAAAATTATCGCCGAGACAGCTATGCGCGAAAGTAAATTTGTTACTTGGTTGCCGGCTTACGGCGCGGAAGTCCGCGGCGGTACCGCTCATTGTATGTTGATTATAGCGGATCAAGAGATTGGTTCTCCTTATATCGAGCAGGCGGATGCGGCCATAATCATGAACGGGCCGTCGCTAAAGAAATTTCGCCCGCGCCTGTCTAAGAATGCTTTATTAATAGCGAATAGCTCGATGGTGGAGAGTAAAGAATTATCGGAGATCTCAGCGGCGGCGCGGGTATTCGTTGCTCCATTTACCGAGGCCGCGGTCGAGCTGGGCAATATCAAGGTAGCCAATATGATAGCATTAGGCTATTATTTAGCCCGCCGGCCGGTAATTAAGATCTCCACCGTTAGCGCCGTGATCGCGGATATCGCGCCGCAAGGCAAACAGGATTTAATTAGGATTAACCAACAGGCCCTGCGTCGCGGCCTTGCCTTAGCCAAGAAGGCATCTTTGGCGTAACTATTTAATCAGTCACCAATTACCATTTAACCAGCATGATCCGAGTTCGTTTTGCCCCTAGCCCCACAGGCTTCTTGCATATCGGAGGTGCCCGCACCGCCGTGTTCAATTGGTTGTATGCCAAGGCGAAAAAAGGTACTTTTGTGTTGCGCATTGAAGATACCGACGCGGCCCGTTCCAAGCCGGAATACCTTGAGGAGATCGAAAAAAGCCTGCACTGGCTGGGATTTAATTGGGACGAAATATACTATCAGAGCCAGCGATTTGGAATTTATAAGGAGCACGCTGAGCGGTTGTTGCGCGAAGGCAAGGCCTATGCTGAGACTTCAGAAAAAGGGACGGCAATTATTTTTAAAGTACAGCCTCAGCCGGTGATCCTTCATGATGCCATCCGGGGGGATATCCAGTTTGATTCCAGCAATATTAAAGACCAGGTGCTGTTGAAGTCCGATGGTACCCCTACCTATAATTTTGCCTGCGTTGTGGACGACGCGTTAATGAATATTACCCATGTTATTCGCGGCGATGACCACATATCCAATACCCCGAAGCAGATCCTTTTATATCAAGCATTGGGTTTTGCGCTTCCGGTATTCGCCCATCTGCCTTTGATTATGGGGATGGAGGGCGGCCGGCTCTCCAAGCGGACCGGAGCCACCGCGATATCCGAATACCGCGCCATGGGGTATTTAGCTCCGGCCTTGGTTAATTATTTATTGTTGTTAAGTTGGGCTCCGGGAGATGACCGCGAGGTTATCGGCCTAGACGAAGCGATACAGGCATTTGATATCTCAGGGGTAAGCAAGACCGCGGCGACGTTTGATATCAAAAAACTGGAATGGGTGAATAACGAATATATCAAAAGAACTCCGACGGATTTATTGCGCGGGCTTATTGCGCCTTTGTTGCAGGCGCGCTTGGGTGTTGATCCGGAATCAATAGACCGGGCTTATTTTACGTCTTTGATTCATTTGTATCAGGCGCGGTTGACCACGATTAATGATTTCGTCGACCGGGCGGACTTTTTCTTTTTGCCGGAGCCGGTTATGGATCCGCAAGCGCAGACCAAATATCTCAGCCGAGATCTTTCCAGGGAGTTCGCGTTTTTTTTAAGCCGCCTGGACGGGCTGGCTGTTTTTGATATATCTTCTATCGAGCAGGCTTTTCGCGATTTGGTGGCAGAGCTGAATATCGAGAGTAAGGCCTTGATCCATCCGATCCGCGTGGCCCTCACCGGAAAAACCGTTGGACCGGGACTTTTTGAAGTGATATACTATTTAGGCCAACAGAGAACCAGAGAGCGGTTATTGAAATGGATAAAAAGGAGCGGCGCGGAATGATGAAAAAGTGCGGTTTGATCTTCTGTCTGGCGGTTTTTCTCGCCGGTTTGTCGGGTTGCGAAACTACTAAAAGCGCAGCCGTAGGGTGTTCCAATATTACTGGTGAAGCAGTTAAGGCCACCGGTAATTGCGCGCAGGGCGCGGCTAAAGATACCCTGACGTTGTGGGGAGCGCTTCAAGCTGCGGATGATTGGATGCGCAAAAATCTCTGGTAGGCAGCGGGACATATAAAAGCGGTTTAAAAGACTCCGAAGAAGCAAAAACGGAGTCTTTTTACTAACGGGCGCGGGAGTCAAATTACCTTGATTTTCAGGCCAGCCCAAGCTATACTTAATTTCCAACTGCCCCCTAGTGCAATGGCAGCACGACTGGCTCTGGACCAGTTAGTCAAGGTTCGAATCCTTGGGGGGCAATGGTTCGACGCGCCCCGATGGCTTTTACCATCGGGGCTTGCTCACCATATGCAGCGGCGATAAACAAACACAACCTTTTTTGTTTATGGAAAACTCAAAACCAGCCACTAATTTTATCCGGGATGTCATCGACCAGGATTTAGCCGGAGGAAAAAATGGAGGTCGCGTGCACACGCGCTTTCCGCCCGAGCCCAACGGTTATCTGCATATTGGTCATGCCAAGAGTATCTGCCTAAATTTCGGGATTGCCCGTGATTACCGGGGACTGTGTAATTTGCGCTTCGATGATACCAACCCCGCAACCGAAGAGACCGAATATGTCCAGCAGATAATGCAAGACGTTCGATGGCTGGGGTTTGATTGGGGGGACCGGCTGTACTACGCCTCGGACTATTTTGATCAGCTTTATGAGTTTGCTATCCGGTTGATCGAAAAAGGGCGGGCCTATGTCTGCGATCAGTCGTTGGAAGAAATGCGCCGGGATCGCGGTACGATCACTGAGCCGGGCAGGGAGAGCCCGTATCGTGAACGCAGCTTTGAGGAAAACCGGGATTTATTTTCCCGGATGAAAAACGGCGAGTTTGCCGAAGGTAGTAAGGTCTTGCGGGGAAAGATTGATATGCGCCACCCCAATCTGCTTATGCGCGATCCGGTTTTTTACCGCATCCGTAAAGTTTCCCATCATCGAACTAAGGACGCCTGGTGCATTTATCCGACCTACGATTACACCCACGGAATTTGCGACTCTTTGGAAGGGATTACGCATTCGATCTGTACTCTGGAATTCGAAGTACACCGGCAGCTCTATGACTGGATCCTGGAGGAACTAAATATTTTTCATCCTCAGCAAATCGAATTTGCCCGGCTCAACTTAAGCAACACCTTGTTAAGCAAGCGCAAACTCCTGGAATTAGTGGAAAAGAAGCTGGTATCCGGATGGGATGATCCGCGGATGCCCACACTTTCGGGTTTGCGCCGCCGGGGGTATACGCCGGAATCGATCAAGAGATTTTGCGATGCTATCGGAGTGGCTAAGGCCGATAGTATCGTGGATTTGGTATTATTGGAGAATAGCCTGCGGGAAGAATTAAATAAGACTGCTCCCCGGGCGATGGCGGTTTTACGTCCGTTGAAAGTAATCATCGATAATTATCCCCGAGATTCCAGTGAAGAATTTGACGCGGTCAATAATCCCGAAGATCCCTCGGCGGGTACGCGCAAAGTTCCTTTTGGCCGCGAATTATACATTGAGCAGGAAGATTTCCGCGAAGATCCGCCCAAGCAGTACTATCGTTTATCACCCGGCCGCGAAGTAAGGTTGCGGTACGCCTATTTTATAAAATGCGTGAGCGTGGTTAAAGACGCCCAGGGCCAGATTCAAGAAGTGCACTGTAGTTATGATCCCGCAACTCGCGGCGGCGATGCCCCGGATGGCCGGAAAGTTAAAAGTACTATTCATTGGGTATCTGCGTCGCAGGCTGTCCGGGCCGAAGTGCGCCTATATGACGTTTTATTTACTCAGCGGGACCCCGCGGATCTTCCCGAGGGTATGAATTTCACCGACATTATCAACCCCGGATCAGTAGA
The DNA here is from genome assembly GCA_041308885.1 of Candidatus Omnitrophota bacterium. Taxonomy (GTDB): domain Bacteria; phylum Omnitrophota; class Gorgyraeia; order Gygaellales; family Profunditerraquicolaceae; genus JBFZAQ01. The sequence continues at coordinate 12,621 of JBFZAQ010000198.1, forward strand.
AGTTTTGACGGATTGCCGGTTGGAGCCGGGCCTGGCTCAAGCTGCTGTTGGCAGCCGGTATCAATTTGAGCGTTTAGGTTATTTTATAGTTGAAACCCGGGATTCCGCAGATGCAAAACCGGTATTCAACCGCGCCGTGACCCTGCGGGATACCTGGACCAGGATTGAACGCAAGCTTGCTTAGAAGGATTGCCAGGCCCGCCGCCCGCGCGGCGAAATTAAAATAAACTATTGAAAGAATCCGATATTTGTATACAATATTAATTCGGAAAGGAATTTATCGATAGGGATTTGACTATGGCCACAACCATAATGACCGAACAGACAGTTAACGTCGAGGTTAAAAAAGACGACGTGAAAAAATCGCAGGAAGTCAAATGCACGGCATCTCTGGGTGTGCATTTGACGGCGGATTTTTTCTCGCCGAAATTTATCGAAGACCCCAAGATTATACGCCGGCTGTTATATGATGCGGCCGTGGCAGCGAATAATACCCCGCTTAAAACCGCGCTCTATAAATTTCCCGTTCAGGGAATTACCGGAGTTATTTTACTCGCCGAATCCCATATTGCCATCCATACCTGGCCCGAGCATGATTATATGGCCGTCGACATCTTTACCTGCGGTAAGAATACTAAGCCGGTTAAGGCCCTGGAGTTTCTCCGACAGGTATTCTGCCCTAAAGAAGTGAAGATCCGGCATATCCGCCGAGGCGTACGGTGAGCGCCTCATTGCGTCTGGATACTAAAGAGTGGTTTATCGAAACTTCCTTCCCCGGCGTGCGGCGGTGCAAGCTGGACGGTTTTCGCATCGATAAAGAGATCTTTAAAGCTAAGACTAAATATCAAAGTATTCATGTATTTGAGAGCGCCGGTTTTGGTAAGATGCTTTCTTTGGACGGCATAATCCAGCTTTCCGAAAGCGACGAGTTCATCTATCATGAAATTATCGCCCACCTGCCGCTGTTGTCGCATCCGGATCCGAAGCGCATCTTGATAGTCGGCGGCGGAGACGGGGGGGTATTGCGCGAAGCGGCCAAACATCCGCTTAAGGAGCTTTATCAAGTTGAAATAGACCGGGAAGTTGTCGCGATCGCCCGCAAACACCTCGCGTTTATTTCGCAAGGGGCCTTTAGCGATAAGCGGCTCAAGCTTTTCTTTGAAGACGGCAATACCCGCATTCGGCAGTACAAGAATTTTTTTGACGTCATCGTCGTGGATTCTACCGATCCGGTGGGGCCGGGTAAAGTATTGTTTGAAGGCAATTTTTATAAGAATGTTTGCGAGGCTTTAACCGGAGACGGCATCGCTATATTTCAGCTGGGGCCGTTTCTGGATTTTGATTTAATTGTCAAGCCTACGGCGCGCAAGCTCAAGCCTTTCTTTAAATATCTTAATCCGGTGCGCCTGTCTATGCCGTCGTATAGCTGCGGCTGCGAATATTGTTTTATGACCGCGTCGAAAAGAATCGATCCTGCAGCGCTAACACCTGCCGTCATCGCCAAGCGCCTGGCCGTGCGGCTGGGCAGTAAAGCCCAAAAGCTTAAATATTACACTCCCGCAATCCATCACTCTGCGTTAGTCATGCCTAAAATTTGGCAATTGGCAAAATGAAAATTAAATTTAAGGCGGTTATCATGGGCACTGGCCGGATCGGCCAGGCAGTGGCGTATTATTTGAACCACGGCCCGCTTGCCGTCGAGGCGCGTTTTTTCCGGGGAGGGCGTCAGGTCCGGGATTGCGCTTTGATAATCGGGGCTTTGCCCGGGGAGCTCGGGCAGGATTGTTTAAATTTGGCTTTGCGCTACCGCAAGCACCTGATCGATTTATCGGATATCGATCCGCCGTTTTATCTGGCCCGCAAAAAAGAGATTGCCGCGCGGGGGATTATTGTTATCCCCGGATGCGGCTTTAGCCCCGGCTTGGTTAATTGCATTCTCGGCCGAGAGCTGGCCAGGAATACAGCAGCAAGCGAAGTTGAGATTAAGGCCGGATCTTTAGCTAACAGGCCGCATCTGTATCCTTTTCTCTGGTGCTTTGAAGACCTGGTGTTGGAACATCAAATTCCCAGCCGGCAGATTTTAGATAATAAAAAGAAGAAATTCGGTCCGTTTGCCGGATACCGGCTGGAGCGTTTTTTCGGCCGGGATGCCGAGAGTTATTATTGCGCCAGCGGATTTGAGAACATTCTTAAATCCGCTTTGGTGCGCCGGCTTACCTACCGGGTCGTCCGTCCCCGGGGATTTAAAGACTTTTTTTTATATTTTCAGAATTACGGATTCCTCAGGCCTGAGCAAATAGCGGCTTCTAAAGCCAGGGTGGAGAGTTGCCGGGTTGATAATTTGACTTTTGCCCAGATTGTTTGCGTGTCTGCCGGCCGGCGGATTACCTGGCTATTGAAAAGTTCATCCGGGTCCAGGGAGGCCTTGAATTCCATGCAGAAGATTACGGCCTCGGTTCCGGCAGTGATCAGTCGGATGATCATGGCCGGAGATAATTTTAAGCCGGGGCTTAATTTTATGGAGGAATACGGCCGGGACGAAGGTATTTTTCAACGTTTACTGAAGGGAGTTAAGCGGTTAGGTTTAGTTTGTACCAGGGTCGATTCGGCAGAGCGCGCATGATTGAGCATTCGTATTTGACTAAGAAGGTTGCGGTTCGATCGTCGGGGATTAATCGGCGCGGTGTTTTTGCGATTAAGCCTATTAAGCGGGATGAAGTAATTGCGGTATGGGGCGGCCATATTGTTACCGAGCGGGATTTCCGCCGCCTGGCCCGCACCAGTTTTAAGAACATCGATGATTACGCAACCCGGCTGGCGGACGAATTTTATTTAGTTTCGTCGTTGCAGGGCGGGTTAGAAGACGACGATTTCTTTAATCATAGTTGTGATCCTAACTCCGGGATCAAGGGTCAGTTGATAATGGTGGCCATGCGCGATATTGCTTTGGGCGAAGAAGTCACTTATGATTATTGCATGACCGACGCGGATTTTAATTATACCTTTGATTGTTCTTGCGGCGCGCCCGGCTGCCGAGGCAAGATTACCACGGCTGATTGGAAAAAAACGCAATTGCAGAAAAAATATAAGGGTTATTTTTCCTGGCATGTGCAGGAGAAGATAAATCGGCTAAAAGGGGCCAAGAGAGAATACTGGCGAGGTTAACCAAGGTTAAACCAGGTTAACCGATGTTAATCGAGGTTACAGGTTGAAAAAGAAGTTAAAAAAGGTTACAGAATGGGCGGGTGAAACATATTTTAGGCAACATTCTTCCTGTAACCTGGAACCTCGATTAACCTCGTTTAACCTTGGTTAACCCGGATTAACATAATTTATGAAGACTATTAACTACGAGAAAGAATTAAATCCTGCTCAATATAAAGCAGTAAGCTCGACCGAAGGCCCATACTTGGTCATTGCCGGAGCCGGCAGCGGCAAGACCCGCACTTTGGTTTACCGGGTAGCCTATTTAGTGGAAAAGGGGATTAAGCCCGACGAGATACTATTATTAACTTTTACCCGCAAGGCGGCCCAGGAGATGCTGCGCCGGGCCACGGCGTTATTGGACGAGCGATGCTCGCGGGTAGCCGGGGGGACTTTTCATTCTTTTGCCAATATGACTCTGCGTAAATATGGGTATCTCTTGGGCATTTCCCCGGGTTTTAGCATACTTGACGATGCCGATTCCGAAGACGCGCTGAATTTATTGCGCACTCAACTGGGGTATCATAAGACCGAGAAGAGATTTCCCCGCAAGGGGGCGATTTTAGAGATTATTTCTAAGGCGGCGAACAAAGTCCAACCGCTGGGCCAGACCATTGCCGAAGAATTCCCGCAGTTCCTGGAATGGGAAGAGGATCTTAAAAAAATGCAGCAGGCCTACGCAGCTTACAAGCGCGCCAACCAATTGTTGGATTATGATGATTTATTGCTGTTTATGCGCGACGTCTTAATGAAGCATGAGCCGGTGCGCTTAGCGTTATCCCGGAAGTACCGCTATGTCATGGTCGATGAATATCAGGATACCAATAAACTCCAGGCCCAGATTATCTGTTTGCTTTGTTCCGAGCACTCCAATGTTATGGTGGTAGGAGATGATTCGCAGAGTATTTATTCCTTCCGGGGAGCCAATTTTAAGAATATTATCGATTTCCCCAAGATCTTTAAAGGCACGGTGACTATTACGCTGGAAGAAAATTATCGCTCGACCCAACCAGTCTTGAATTTAGCCAACGCCGTGATTCATCAGGCGGCGGAGAAGTTTGAGAAGAACCTTTTTACCCGGAAATCCGGACGGCGCATGCCTCTATTTGTCGACGCCCGGGATGTCTACGCGCAGGCCCAATATATAGCCGATACTATTCTGGAGCAGCGCGAAGAAGGGATCGAATTATCAGAAATGGCAGTCCTATTCCGTTCCTCCTGGCATTCCAATGAGCTGGAAGTTGAGCTGGCTCGCCGAGACATCCCGTTTGTAAAATATGGCGGCCAGAAATTTGTCGAAGCCGCCCATATTAAGGATATGGTCGCCTATTTGCGCATTGTGTATAATTTAAGCGATGCGGTTAGCTGGTACCGGGCTCTTTTATTAATGCGGGGGATCGGCCCAAAATCTGCGGAGAAGATCCTCGGGGAGGTTATTAGCGAAAAGAAAGGGTTTAGCGCAGAATCTAAACTCATTGAAAAACATGAAGATGCAAAAAAACTCTTTGCGCTCCTGCGTACGCTTAAGGGCCAGGATCTCCGGCCGGAGGAGTTGCTCAGCGTTTTTTTTGAATACTACCAACCGCTGTTGCAAGAAAAATACGATGATTATCACAAGCGGACCAATGATTTAGAGTCCTTGCAGAGGATGGCGGCCCGTTACCGGTCGCTGGAAGCGTTTCTGACGGATATGGCTTTGGAGCCTCCGGAGCGCAATATTATCGAGGCCGGCACACGGGATAAAGATGATTCCCGGTTGACGCTTTCCACCATTCATTCAGCCAAAGGGTTGGAATGGAGCACCGTATTCGTCATTTATGTGGCTGAGGGGCATCTGCCGTCCTACCTGTCTTTGGAGAGCGCCGAGGCTATTGAGGAAGAGCGCCGGCTTTTTTATGTGGCCCTTACTCGGGCTAAAGAGAATCTGTTTTTGCTTAAGCCGCATATTGATCGATCGCCGCGCGGCTACCAGGATCCGGGCGGCTCAATTTTTACGCAGATATCCCGATTCCTCGACGAAGACGGAATTTCGGAAAATTTATTGGAGATGCAATCCGCGGAGACGGAAATTGATGATTATGATGACTTGGATCATCAAGAGCCCGACGCTCGCAAGAGCCAAGAATTCCTGGAGCTGATGAAGCAGCACTTCCGCGACGCTGAGGATTATTAGGTGATTTCGTCTTGAAATGTGCGGGGGGTGTGGTAGAATTACACAGTTGCAATATGAAGACGCAAGACGCAGGATGTAGGACGTCAAAGCGGAAGTAGACTAAACTGAAATTCATTGAAATTGATAGAAATTTATAGAAATTAAAGAGATATTATACTGAAATTGATAGAGATTGATAGAAATTCATTGAAATTAAAAAAGATATTATAGCGAACGAACTGTTCTTTGACAATGTCTGCGAAGCAGACAATAAGAAGCAATCTAACGAATTTGTCAAAGGACAGAAAAGGGGATTTTACCTGCCTGCCGGCAGGCAGGAGGGGAAAAACATTTTCCCCTTAAAGGATAGGGTATTTTTTAT
>JBFZAQ010000199.1:0-3530 GCA_041308885.1 Candidatus Omnitrophota bacterium
CGCTTCTCATCACCGATAGTCGAGGAAGCCGCATGCCCGGGATAAACGATCAATTCATCAGGGAGGGTAAAAAGCCTGGACTTAATCGCAGCTGCCAACGTATCCTGGCTGGCCCCGGGAAAATCGGTACGGCCGACACCTTGATAAAAAAGCGTATCTCCGGTAAAAACAACATTCTCCGGCGGTGACTTAAGCAATAAACACATCCCTCCCGGCGAATGCCCGGGAGTATGGATAACCTGCAAAATGACTTCCCCTACCGTGATTAGCTGGCCGTCATCAACCGGGTGAATCTGCCCGGATACAGAATAACCTTGGCCCAAAAAATTCGAAAGATTAAGCTCCGGGTCGCCTAACAAAGGAGCGTCCAGCCGATGAACATAAATAGGCAAGCCGCTAAACTCATGGTCCGCTCCGATATGATCAATATGGCCGTGAGTATGAATAATCGCAGCGGGAATCAAAGAATGCTTCTGCAAGGCCCGGCGGATTTTGTGGGCGTCGGCTCCGGGATCAATTAAGACAGCCGGCGCACCGGGCGCATCGGCCAAGATATAACAATTAACTTGATATGCCCCGACTATAACCTTATCCAGAATCATGCTAATGAATCCTTGATCTTGGGAAAAGAGAAATCTTTCAAAATATTGCGTTTAATGCGCTCCGCGGCCTGCCGGGTACCCATAATACTGCGCGCATACGGATCCCCGGCTATTGTATCCTGCACTTGACGTAGCTGATTGATATACGTATCCAACAAAGTTTGTTTTTGAGGCTTAAGCAACGGCCGTAATGCCCCCAGGTTAGTCAACGCCTGCTCCGCACAACTAAGCTGCTTCTTCTGGTTCTCGCCTATTGAGCTTAACGAGGACAACAACTCATCATGCCAGGATTTCCAGTAAAGGAAGTATTGACGATACAACTCCTCCGAAGAGAGCGACTTACCCGTATATTCCTCGGGCGCCAAAACCACCTCTTCCTTCTGCATCTTATCCTTCTTGGGCTTGCGGGTGAACTTCCGGACAAACGCCTCGCAGCCGCTTAAAAAAATAACCGACGACAAGATAAAAATACAAGACCGAGTTGTGAGTTGTGAGTTTTGAGTTTTGAGTTTCATTTCGTCATCTCCAGAAACTGTTGTTCGTTAATAATAGTTACCCCTAGTTTCTTGGCCTTATCTAACTTTGAGCCCGGCATAGTTCCCGCTACCACAAAATCCGTATTCTTACTTACGCTGGAGGCGGCTGTGGCCCCGAGTGAACGCGCCAATGACTCAGCCTGCAATCGGCTGATCGATTCCAACTCGCCGGTAAAAACAATACTTTTGCCGGATACCGGCGTCTGCCTAACAGCCGTTTTCTTCTCGGTCAAGGTCAGGCCGGCATTACGCAATGACTCAATTAACCGTTTAGTCGGGGCCTGCGCGAAAAACTCCACAATAGATTCGGCGATCACCGGACCGACTTCGTAGATCGATTCCAAATCTTCCTTCTTGGCCCCTATCAACGCATCGAGATTCAAAAAATTCCCGGCCAAAACATAAGCTGCTTTTTCGCCCACATGACGAATACCCAAAGCATAAATCAGACGGGAAAGCGGCTGTTTTTTGCTTTTTTCGATGGCCTCCAGCAAATTATCGGCTTTTTTATCTTTAAAAAGTTCTAAGCGCAACAAATCATCTTTGGTAAGTTTATAGATATCCGCCGGAGACCGCACCAGCTTTAACCCTACCAACTGTTCTACTGCCGCCTCGCCCATTCCTTCAATATCCATGGCCCCGCGCGACGAAAAATGCAACAGCTCTCTTTCCAGCTGCGCCGGGCATAAAGGATTGATGCACCGATAAGCCACATCCTCTTCTTTTTCCCTGATGACTTTACCGCGGCAGACCGGGCACTTGGTGGGAGTCGACACAATCTTTGTCCCTTTGTGCGTAATAACTTTTACTACTTTAGGAATGACGTCGCCGGCCCGCTCAATCAAAACCTTATCCTGGACGCGCAGGCTTAAGCGCTTGATCTCATCAAAATTATGCAGCGTGGCATTCCGGATAACCACCCCTGCGCACTCGACCGGGTCTAATTCCGCAGTCGGCGTAATCACGCCTGTCCGACCGACATTGAGCACAATTCGGCGCACGGTCGTGGTGGCCTGGCGCGCGGGAAATTTATAGGCGCAGGCCCAGCGCGGGCTCTTCAGGGTAAACCCCAGCTTCTTCTGCCAAAACAAATCATTTACTTTAATCACAATCCCGTCAATTTCATAATTAACCGTTTGGCGCTTTTTCTCCCATTGAGCGCAAAAATCCAGCGCCTCATCGATACCACGGCATTGCGCTGAATGCGGATTTATGCGTAACCCCCACTGACGCAACTGAGCAAAAAAATCCCAATGCGATTTAATATCTACGCCTTGACAATCACCAAGCGAATGGCCGAAGAAATTAAGATTTCTCTGTGCCACCAGGGACGTATCCAAAAGTTTAAGCGAACCGCTGGCTGCGTTACGGGGATTAGCAAATAACAATTCACCAATACGCTTACGTTCCTCATTTAACCGTTGAAAATCGTCCCGCTCCATATAAACTTCGCCCCGTATTTCAATCAATTCCGGAGGTTTATCCCCCAACAGCACCAAGGGAATTGCGCGGATAGTTTTAATGTTGGCGGTTACATCTTCGCCGGTTTCTCCGTCGCCGCGGGTAGCCGCGATGGCCAAGCGGCCTTGGCGATATGTCAAATTTGCGCTTATCCCGTCAATCTTCAGCTCCACAACGTACTCAATCTTCCCCGGCCGGCCGCCTAAACCCTTATGCACGCGCTCATCCCAAAGTCGCACCTCGGAAAATGAATAAGTATTATCCAACGAGAGCATCTTTTGAGCGTGCTTAACAGTAGCGAAGCCCTCGAGAATCCCCCCGCCGACGCGGGAAGTCGGTGAATCCGTAGTTCTATACTGCGGATTTGCTTCCTCAAGCTCCCGCAAGGCGCGCATTAGCTCGTCGTATTCTTTATCCGATATCTCCGGCTGCGAAAGCACGTAATATAAATAATCGTGACGCCGGAGTTGAGCCCGCAGAGATTCAATTTTTTTAAAAATCGCGTCACTCATGATAATTTCCAATCACCAAATCCCAAACTCCAATGAATGCCCAATTGCCAAATCCCAATTGAAAATCTAAAAAATAATCCTAAAATCATTATAGTCTCCCGAAGGCGATTCCCAGCGCACATCCACGTCGGCGATATAATCCGTAAATTGGCTTTTCAGCCGAGCCAATAGATCTTCGATCTTATCCTGCTCAGCTTCAGCCAGCAGTTCCACACGGCGATCGCCTAAATTTTTCACCCAGCCGTTTACACCCAGGCGGCCGGCAATACTCTCGGCGGTAAAACGGAAACCCACGCCTTGGACTCTTCCTGAATAGTAAACATGGACCCGCTTGGTCATATCTAATCTAAAGCCAGCCGCAGAGGCTTAAGGCGCAGATTGTCTTGGCATCGGTCAGTTTGCCGGCAGCCGAAAGTTTA
>JBFZAQ010000200.1:0-13351 GCA_041308885.1 Candidatus Omnitrophota bacterium
GGCTTCCTCGACTATCGGTGATGAGAAGCGGAATAATCCGTTTCTGGAATAGGGATAATGCGAGAGAATATTGATGCCTTTCTTAATTATTTATCGGTTGAGCGGGGTTTAAGCCGGAATACTTTGCTTTCTTACGGTCAAGACCTGCGTTTGTATGAAGAGTACCTGTCGGCCCATAACGTCGCTTTGTTTTCGGGGGTTAACCGGAATATGATCGTGGATTTTATGCTGGCTCAGAAAGACCGGGGTATCGCCGCCAATTCTATCGCCCGGCGCTTGACGGCGATTAAGGTTTTTCATCGCTTTCTGGTACGCGAGCGCCTCCAAAAAGATGATCCTACCAGCTTAATTGATACTCCGAGGCTATGGAAGCGAATACCTGAAGCATTGTCCTTGGATGAGGTTGAACGACTTTTGGCTGCGCCCGATCTGCGCGACACGCAAGGTCTGCGCGATAAGGCTATTATTGAACTAATGTACGCCACCGGGATGCGTATTTCCGAGGTAGCCTATTTAAAGAAAGATGATGTCAACGCGGATATCGGGTTTGTCCGTTGTTTTGGCAAGGGCGGTAAGGAGCGGGTTATTCCTTTGGGGAAGAAAGCAATTGCCAGCATCGATCAGTATCTGCAGCATAGCCGGCCGAAACTCTTGGGTAAGAAGGCCTGCCAGCATCTTTTTATCAGTAGGTTGGGTAAGAACATATCTCGGCAATCACTCTGGAAGATAATTAAGCGGTATGCCCGGATAGCCCAGATCAAAAAGCCGATTAAGCCGCATCTCTTAAGGCATTCTTTTGCCACCCATCTGCTGGAGCGGGGAGCGGATTTACGTTCGGTGCAGGAGATGCTGGGCCATTCTAATATTTCCACAACTCAGATTTATACCCACGTGAATAAAGACCGGCTAAAGACGATTCATAAGATGTATCATCCTAGGCCATAAAAAAGGTTTTAGGTTATAGGTTATAGGTTTTAGGTTATAGCAAGAAAAAAAGAATGAAAGAATATTTAAATAAAATTCCTTCAGAAGTTAAAAGATTAGTTGATGCCGCGGCGAAATTGTCGGCTGAGCGTAATGAGCCCGCGTATCTGGTCGGCGGGTTTGTGCGGGATTTGTTGCTGGGGGTTAAGAATCTTGATTTGGATATCGTAGTTGCGGATGGCATTTCTTTTGCGGAAGAACTGTCCGGACGCATCGGAGGTAAACTTGTCCGGCATAAACGGTTTGGGACCGCGACTATTCACTTGGATCGTTATTCCAAGGTTGACGTTACCTCGGCCAGAAGCGAGGCCTATCCTCAACCGGCGAGTCTTCCGGTAGTGGCTCGAGGTTCGCTGCGGGATGATCTTTTCCGTCGCGACTTTTCAATTAATGCCATGGCGATTAGTATCCAGCCGCCGGACTTCGGTTGTCTGGTGGATTTTTTCGGGGGTAAAAACGACCTTTTACATAGGAAGGTGCGGGTTTTGCACGGGGACAGTTTTATCGATGATCCGACCAGAATTCTCCGGGCTATCCGGTTTACCTGCCGATACGATTTTGCTTTAGAGCCCAATACGCGCACTTTACTTAAGCGGGCCGCGGCAGGTAACATGCTCCAGAAGGTTGAGCCGCAGAGAGTCAGAGATGAGGTAATTTTACTTTTTAAAGAACCGCATCCGGGGCGGGCGATTAAACAGATGAACAGGCTTTGCGGGTTGGATTTTATCTGCGCGAAATTGCGCGTTAACGCCTCAATGTTGAACTTGCTCGCCCGGTTACAAAAAGAAAGTCAGTGGTATAATACCATTGCTGTTCGTAAGCCCCCGGTTGATGCCTGGTTAATTTATTTTATGGGTTTTATTGCTGGGTTAGATACTCACGCGGCGTCCGCGGTATGTAAACATTTTGTCTTTCGTAACAGTGAGACTAAAATTATTTTAAGCGTGCGGGAATTCTCCGTTGATTTTATCCGGCAGCTTTCTAGCCCCCGGACTGAGCCTTCGGTTGTATATCGGCTATTGGAGCCGGTTAGTTACGAAGCCCTTCTTTTTTTAAGGGGCCGTTACCGGAATAAAGTTTTGCGTAAACATATTCAGGATTTCTTTTGTCGATATCACGATGTGCGTGTTTCTGTTACCGGCCACGACCTGAAGGAGTTAGGCATTAAGCCGGGGCCGGCGTATCAGAAGATTTTGAATACGGTTTTGGATGCCCGTATCGACGGGGTGCTGGCAAGCAAGGAAGAAGAGATAGCTTTTATTAGGCGAATGCAGCAGGGGAAGAAAGGATAGGAGCAAAAGCTATGCCTCGACATGAGAAAGTGGCTCAGGCAATCAGAAGACAGGTAAGTAATATAGTTCATGATGAATTGAAAGATCCTCGTTTAGGATTTGTAACTATCACACAGGTGGAGGTTTCCGCGGATTTGCGGCATGCGAAAATACTTTATAGTGTCCTGGGCAAAGATGAGGATTATAAACGCACGAAAGAGGCTTTTGAGTCTGCCGGCGGCTTTATCCGTAAGCGTCTCGGCGAAGAAATTGAGTTTAGATTTGTTCCGGAAATTATCTTTCGTGAAGATAGAGGCACCGAGTATAGCGTGCGTATTCAGGAAGTCCTTAACGAAATAAAGGAGCTCAATGAACAAGCAACGCAGGAAAAACAATCAAGCAGCAAGCGCCGTAAAGTGTCTAAGAGAAAAAAGTAGTTTTTTGATTACTACCCATACCAGCCTCGAGGGTGACGCTATCGGGTCGGCTTTATCGTTGTATACGCTCATCCGCTATTTAGGGAAGCGAGCCCGCGTGGTTACCGAGGATCCGGTGCCGGATTGTTATCGGTTTCTTCCGGGGGCGGATATTATCGAGCCTTACAGTAAGAGGACTTCGGGTATCAGGTATGATTGTTTCGCGCTGGTGGACTGCTCGGACTTGGGCCGTTGCGGTAAAGTCGCGCAGCTGAAAGTCCCGCAGGCTTGCATCCTTAATATCGATCATCACGTAAGTAATCGTTCTTTCGGCCAGGCGAATTGGATTGACCCTGGAGCTTCTTCCTGCGCCGAACAGATTTATGTTTTATACAAGATGATGCGCGTCCCCCTAAATAAGACCAGCGCTACGTTACTGTACGTTGGCATGCTTACCGATACGGGGTCTTTTCGGTATTCTAATACGACCAGCGTTACTCATCGGGCCTGCGCTGATTTGTTGACTTACGGTGTTGAGCCGCGAAAAGTTTTTCATGAAATCTACGAGAATGTCCCTTATGCCGATCTGCAGCTTCTGGGAAAAGTCCTTCCCGCAATGCAACGGGCCCATGAGGGTAAGACTATATATTTTGAGATCTCGCGCACGATGCTGCCGCAGCAAAAACTATCTTTTGATCTTAGCGAGCATGTTTTAAGTTTTGGCCGGCAGGTTCAGGGTGCGCAGGTAGTTGTGTTCTTTAAAGAGAATAGCGATCCGGCCCGCGATGTGCGGGTGAACCTGCGTTCTCAGGGAGTTGTCGACGTCAATAAGATCGCCGCGGCCTTTGGCGGCGGCGGCCACAAAACCGCCTCCGGTTGCACCGTCGCCGGCTCGCTCACCTCTGTTCGCCGACGCGTCTTAGCTAAGATTCGGGAGAGTTTATAAGCGGTACATTCCGCGCGCATAAATCTTGCTCTGGGGTTTATTCGCGCACGAAGAATTTTGCCGTCTGCTGCGGTTTACAGCTCGCTGCGGTTACGACTTACGTAAAACGGTAACTAACCTCCGCTCGCTGTAAATCCTTGCAGACTTTTGCCAAAATTCTTCTAACCGTGCGCGAATATACCCCTCCGCAAGATTTATGTATATAACATGAATGAGCATAGATTCTAGCCGTCCCTGCGTGTTAATAACGCTAACTTATTTAACTAGTATATATTGAAACTATTTAGTATCAGAGCTAGGGGTGCTGCATGAGATTATTTGAGGAAAGACGGTCAATAATTGCTGAATTAGTAAGTTTTTCATTGCTTATTGTTTCTACTATTTTTATTGAGGTCGCCCAAAGTAAACATCAGGACTGGCTACAAAAATTTGTTATAAAACAGAATTCAAAGAATGATTGCATGTTAAATTTGATACATTTAGGTGAGCTTCACTCCTATTATTCGTTGCTTTTGGCGATATCTCCGCACCCTAAAGTTATCTTAATTGACGAAGCTTCAATATGTCGCAAGTGGTATAAAACCGAGAGTTTAGATTTGGTAGATAGTTTTAAAAATGGAAAAATTTCTGGCGAAGATTTTTATGCTGGACTTCGTGACTATCATTATAAGGAATTAGTCAGTTATCAAAATAAGGTTAATGAAAAAGCCGCGGAGCTAAATGAATTATACTCTACGTCTCCGGCTTTTACGGTGTTCGGTTTTCGACTAAAATGGACGACCATTGAACACATTTTTCAGATAGTTAGGGCGTGCGCGGTTGCGTTGATAGTCGGGATTTACGCAACTATATTCTTTTCGATTACACGTAGGTCATTTAAAAGGAACGCGATAATTTAGGCCTCGTTAATATATGATAAATACGTAATGAGTATTTTCTTAGGGGGTTCAGTATTTGAGTTTTGCCCGGCTGTTGGGTTATGGAAGTAAATCATATAATTTATTTAGAGTGATTCGGTGATAATTGCGTAGCGGGTGACTGCGAAGCCGGGGCCCCCGCCGCGCGCAGCCAAAGCGAGCACGGCGGGGTGGCGCAGCAGGCAGGACCCGCTACCGCGCAACGGGAAATTATTATTGCTATACACGTATAACAATGTTATACTTAGATTGCAAAAAGGAGATAAATCCATGACACAGTTAAAGGCTTTTCGATTGCCGGCGGGCTTGGTGAATCGGCTGGCGGCATTGGCCAAGGCGACTCGGCGCAGTGAGACTTTTTATGTTACTGATGCCTTGGCTCATTATTTGGAAGATTACGCCGACGCCCAGATTGCTAAGGACCGCTTTAACGATCCTAAGTCCAAAATAGTTTCCGCAACAGAGCTGCGTAAAAGGCTGGATGTATAAAGTCGTCTATCTTGATTCTGTCGAGGAAGACCTGAAGAAATTAGATAAGTCTACGGTGAGCAAGATACTTTATCGCATAGAAACCTATCTTGCCCGCGAGCCCAAGGAATTGGGTAAGCCTCTGAAGGGAGAGTTCCAAGGTTATTGGCGTTACCGCTGGGGTGATTATCGGGTGATTTATAAAATATCCGAGCAGGAGATTTTGATTCTGGTCTTAAGGATCAGCAATAGAAAAGACGTGTATAGTTAATTGGCGCTTTTGTAATTGCTTCGCAATGACGAGTTGAAGGTCAGGTAGCGGGTGACTGCGAAGCCGGGGCCCCCGCCCCGCCCATCAGCCGGAGGCGGAGAGCACGGCGGGGTGGCGCAGCAGGCAGGACCCGCTACCGCGCAACGAATAAGTAAATTTCATGCAAATCATCTACGGTCTACATAAGATTCCTAAATTCACTAAGCCCGTTGTAGCCCTCGGTGTTTTCGACGGGGTGCACAAGGCGCATCGGCAGATTATTGGTGCTGTTGTGCGGCAGGCCCGGCGTATCGGCGGTACCAGCGTAGTTGTGACGTTTCATCCCCATCCGCAGGGAGCGGATTACATCCATTCCTTAGCGCATCGACTGCGGCTGATCGATGAACTTGGGGTTCAGGCCTGCATCGTGATTAATTTTACCAAGGCCTTTGCCCGAATTTCGGCTGATAGTTTTATCGAGGACATTCTGGTAGCCCGTATTCGCGCTTACGCCGTTTATGTGGGCAACAACTTTCGCTTTGGCCGCAACGCCCGCGGGAATTTTCAGCTGCTTAAGGGCTATGGCAGCCGATATAATTTTTCGGTTAAAATTTTTGGCGTAATTCGCCGCCAAAAGCGGGCTATCAGCAGTACCATTATTCGCAGGCTGATTACCCGGGGAAAACTTAATTCAGCGCAGAGGCTTCTCGGCCGGCCGGTCAGCGTATTCGGTACGGTAGTTCGCGGTATGAACTTGGCTACTAAATTGGGGTATCCGACTGCCAACATCAATCCGCACCATGAAGTTCTTCCTCCATCGGGTATATACGCTGTGTCCGTTGTGCTCGGCGATAAAAGGTACCGGGGGGCAGGTTATATCGGGAGGAAACCCACTATAAGACGCAAGACGTCCCTCGGCGCGTCCTCCGTAGGCGGACTTGCTCGGGACTCCCTCGCTTGCGCTCGGTCGCATGACGCAAGACGCAAGAATATGTTCGTAGAAGTGCATATTTTTGGCCTCAAGAAGAATCTTTATGGGAAAGACCTGGAGATTGAGTTTATCCGTAAAATCCGCTCCGACAAAAAGTTTTCCACACTCGTCAACCTCGCTTTACAGATCCGCAAAGATATTTTAATCATTAAAAAATCATTTTCCACTCCCTAATCTCCCTGCGTAATACCACAATATATAGCCATCTACGCTCAATTTTAACACTATTAGTTGTGTTTGTTATAGTTACGTAAATTTTTAGCTTGACAAGCAGGGATATTTTGTTAGAATTGTGTCACTAGGTGGTTCAAAGTGGTGTGAAGTGGAGGAGAGGTAAGCCATGTTTTACGGTGAATATATCCATTCTATAGACCGTAAAGGCAGATTGATTTTGCCGGCGCGTTTCCGGGATTCGGCCAAATCCAACTTTGTGGAGAAATTTTTTGTTACCCGCGGTTTGGATAAATGTATGTTTATGTTCGCGGAAGAAGAGTGGCGGACTCAGGAGAATAAATTCAAGGCTATGCCGTTTACCAAGCAGGAGTCGCGCACTTTTAACCGCTTGTTTTTTTCCGGGGCAGTCGAAGTCCTGCCCGATAGGCAGGGCCGTATCCTGCTTCCGCAGTACCTTAAAGATTTTGCCGAAGTAAAACGCGAGGTAGTCATTGTCGGCGTTTCCAATAGAATTGAAATTTGGGCGCAAGAAAAATGGCAGGAATATTTCGGGACCTGGCGCGCGTCATTCGAGGATATTGCCGACAAGTTGATTGATGATAAGCCGAAGGAATAGATTAAATTTAAGTGAGCCCCAGAATTCATACTCCAGTTATGTGCCAGGAAATCATCGACTTTCTTCAGCTCAGTCCAGGTAAAGTGATTGTGGATGCGACCGTGGGTACGGGCGGCCATAGTCTGGCATTACTAGAACGCATAGTCCCGGGAGGGAAACTAATAGGGGTCGACCGCGACGCGCAGTCTCTCGAAGTTGCACGCGAGAGGCTGCGCGCGTTTGGGGATGCGGTAATGCTGATTCACGGAAACGTTACGGATTTAGATATTATATTGCAGTCGCGCGGCTTAAATCAAGTCGACGGGATGGTTTTTGATTTAGGGCTGTCCAGTTATCAACTGGACGACGCGGGGCGGGGTTTTAGTTTTCAGTCCGACGGGCCGTTGGATATGCGGATGGATAAAGCCAGCTACATATCGGCTTATGACCTGGTGAATAATCTCAATGAGGATGAACTGTCTAAGATCATCCGCAACTTCGGCCAGGAGCGCTGGCATAATCGGATTGCCCGGTATCTGGTCAGCGAGCGGCAAAAGCACCCTATCGCTACCACCCGGGAATTAAGCGATATTGTCGCCCGGGCTATACCGCCGCGCTACCGGCACGGCCGCATTCATCCTGCCACCCGGACGTTCCAGGCTGTGCGCATCGCCGTCAATCGCGAACTGGAAGCGCTGGAGGCGGTGATCGATAAAGCGGCAGCACGGCTTTCACCCAGCGGAAGAATTTGCATTATCTCGTTTCATTCTTTAGAAGACCGGATCGTTAAATTTAATTTTAGGAAACTCGCGGCAGAAGGGCTGGTCAGGGTAGTGACGCCTAAGCCTTTAACGCCTTCGCCCGCGGAGGTCCAAATAAATTTCGCAAGCCGCAGCGCGAAACTTCGCGTTGCAGAAAGGCAATAGCCAGATGAAGTTATCCAAATTTCTTTCCTTTGTTGTTTTTGCAACCGTATTCTCCCTGCTTTATGTTTATCAGCAATCGGAGATCATCCGTCTGGCCTATGCCTGTCAAAAAAATCAGGGGATGTATCAGGATTTGCTTGATAAAAATTCCGCCCTGCGCTATAATATTGAACGTAACGCGTCTTTGACTCGTATCGGAGATAAGGTCTCGCGCGGCGATGAGTTCCAAATGCCGGATTCTTATCAGCTGGTTAAGGCGTATCCGCAGGGGGATCTTTTACGCCTAAGTCACAAGTCGCCTAAGCCGCAAAATATCATCGCGCAATTCTTTAGTGTCAAGCGCCAGGCGGAAGCGAAGACTATCCCCTCGTCATTTTCATTGGCCGTCGATAATCGGTAACACCTTTTGCATAGATAAGGCGTTGTGGTGTGTATATAAACAGCTATCACCGCAGAGTCGAAGCGGTATTCCTTTTTTTTCTGTTTTTCTTTTTGGCAGCCTGCCTAAGGCTTTTTTTTATTCAGCTCTTCCGCTCCAACTATCTGATCTCTATCGCTAAAAAGCAGCATAATCTATTCGTGGAATTGGAACCGCGCCGCGGAGCCATCCTGGATACGCATTTTAAGCCGCAGGCCGTCAATCTTACCGTTGATTCCGTGTATGCCTGCCCCATCGAGATTAAAGGCGCCCAAAAAGAAGCGATTATCCGTAAACTGATGCCGATTCTCAATGCGGATTACGCCTCGCTAAAGAATAAACTCTACCGGAATAAATCTTTTGTTTGGTTGGCCCGTAAAATCAACCCCCTTCAGGCGCAGCAGATTAAGAATCTGGGAATAAAAGGAATAGATTTTATTAAGGAGAGTAAGCGCTGTTATCCCAACGGCCACCTGGCCAGCCATATTTTGGGGTTTGCGGGTTTGGATAACTCCGGCTTGGAAGGTTCGGAATTGCTCTTTGATTCTTATCTCAAAGGAGAGGCCGGATGGGCGCTGATGCTGCGGGATGCCCGTCAGAAGAAATTGGATCTTTCGGAGAAGATGGTTTTACCTAAGGACGGTTATGACGTGGTTCTGACTATCGACGAAGTGATCCAGTATATCGCCGAGAGGGAATTGGATGAGGCCTTTAAAAAATACCGGGCCAAGGGGGCTATGATAATTGTCATGGACCCGCACACCGGCGCTATTTTAGCCTTGGCCAATCGGCCGGCCTACGATTTAAATTCCTATCAATCTTTTTCAAAAGAGAGCCGGCGTAACCGGGCCATAACCGACATGTTCGAGCCGGGTTCGGTGTTTAAGATCGTTACGGCTGCGGCGGCGCTGGAGGAGAAGAAGGTTAAGGAGCCGGATAAATTCTTTTGTGAAAACGGAGCTTATCGGGTAGCCAACCATATACTGCATGATCATCATCCGCACGGATGGCTCACCTTTACGGAGGTCATCGAAGAATCCAGCAACATCGGCACGACTAAAATCGCCCAGCTCCTCGGCCCCGGGATCATCTATAAATATGCCAGGCTGTTCGGTTTTGGAAGCAAATTACGCGTTGATCTGCCCGGTGAGATATCCGGCTGGTTAAAAGAACCGCAGTATTGGTCGAAGACCTCTATCGGGGCCGTACCCATCGGGCAGGAGGTGGGGGTAAGCGCGCTGCAGTTGGCGAGCGCTTTATCGGCCATTGCCAACGGAGGCCAGCTGATGAAGCCGTATATAGTAAAACAAATTCAGGATAAGCAGCGAGAAATTATTAAAGATTATCCTCCCCAACTTATTCATAAAGTGATATCATTAGATACTGCCCAGCGGGTAAAATCCATGCTGCAGGGGGCCGTTGACCACGGCACCGGCAAGCTGGCTAAGCTGGATGAGTTCGCCGTGGCCGGAAAGACCGGCACCGCGCAGAAAATTGAAGCCGGCGGAGGTTACTCGCATAGTAAATATACCGCTTCGTTTATCGGCTTTGCTCCGGCCGAAGATCCTTTAGTCACCATAGTGGTGGTGGTGGATGAGCCGCGGCCGTATTACTTCGGCGGGGTAGTGGCTGCGCCGGTATTTAAGAATGTGGCCCGGGATGTGATCCGGTATCTAAAAAATAATATGCCGTTGGAAGAGGCAGTAAAAAAAGATGAAACTCAGCGAATTACTCAGATCTCTGCAGGTGTATCACAGCGACACTGACCTGCATTCCGCTGATTTCGTTGTCAGCGGAATTGCCTGCGATTCTAAATTGGTCAGCGAAGGCTTTGTTTTTGTCGCCGTGCGCGGCAATGCCTATGATGGGCATAACTTTGTTCAAGAGGCAATGGATCGTAAGGCGCTGGCTGTAGTTGTCGATTTGCAAAGTAATAGTCAGCGGATCCGTAAAAGCGCGAATATTCCTTTTATTTATGTCAGCGATACTCGCAGGGCGCTGGCCGGTTTAGCGGCGCAATTTTATTCTCATCCTTTTGATAAGATGCGGGTTACGGGAATCACCGGAACCAACGGTAAAACCACGATTTCTTATTTACTGGAGCAGGCCGCGCGTCAGGCCGGATTTCGCCCCGGAGTGATCGGTACCATTAATCACCGTTATAGCGATAAAATAATCTCTTCGCAAAATACCACTCCCGGTTCTTTACAGCTGCAATGGTTGGGCGCGCAAATGCTTTCCGAAGGCGTTACGCATACCATTATGGAAGTTTCTTCGCATGCCTTGGACCAGCAGAGGGTATCCGGCATTCGCTTTGCCGCCGCTATTTTTACCAACTTGACCCAGGATCATCTCGATTATCATTCTACGTTGGAAGATTATTTTCAGGCCAAAGCCACTCTTTTTACCTCTTTAGCCGGCGGGGCGGTAGCAATCATCAATCTTGACGACGACTACGGAAAACGCCTATGCGCGTATGCCCCGGGGCGGGCCATAACCTATGGGATGAATCGAGCCGCCGATGTCTACGCGCGGGATATCCGTTTTTTTACTAACGGCACGCAGCTGACTATATATACTCCGGATTCGGTATCACGCGTATCGACTTCGTTGATCGGCAGGCACAATGTTTTGAATATTCTGGCTGCGGCGGCCTGGGCCCGTAGCGAGGCAATAGCCCCGGATATTTTTCAGCAAGCGATAGAGTCGTTTGCGCAGGTTCCCGGCAGGCTTGAGCGGATAGATTCCGACCGCGGGTTTACGGTATTTGTCGATTACGCCCATACTGAAGACGCCTTGAAGAACGTGATTTCATCTTTGCGGGAAGTCACTGCCGGTAAGATTATTGTGGTCTTTGGCTGCGGCGGCGACCGAGACAAGACTAAGCGCCCGAAGATGGGCCGGGTGGTTTCAGAGTTAGCGGATTACGCCGTGCTGACCAGCGATAATTCCCGCTCGGAGGACCCCAAAGACATTATTCGGGATATTATCAAAGGTGCAACAAATCAGAATTATTGCGTGGTTGAAGAGAGGCTGGAGGCCATAAAAAAATCATTTAGCCTGGCTGTCAAGGGTGATATTATCTTAGTGGCGGGCAAGGGGCACGAAGATCAGCAGATCACTAAGGATCAAGTTATACCTTTTAGCGATAAGGAGGCGGTTAAGTCGTGTTTAGCGTCAATGAACTTATAAAAGCAACCGGCGCGCGGCCGTTAAAAGCCAAGCCTGGAGCTAAGGTCGCGGGAATTTCCATCGATACCCGCACGCTTAAGCCCGCGCATGCCTTTATCGCCATTAAAGGCGTCAACTTCGACGGGCAGGATTTTATCAACCAGGCAATCGCTAAAGGTGCCCGCTGCATAATCTCTTCTCAACCGGCCAGTTTCCCGCTTCCTCGGGATATAAATTATTTGTTAGTCAAAGATACCCAAATTGCATTAGGCGATATCGCAGCGTATTACCGCCGCCGTTTTGCTATTCCCGTAGTGGCGATAACCGGAAGCAGCGGTAAGACCACCACTAAGGAGATGTGTCAGCAGGCGCTTTCAAGGCGCTACAATGTCTTAAAGAACGAAGGGACTAAGAATAATCAAATTGGCGTGCCTTTGACTTTGTTGAATTTGAATGCCAGCCATGATTTAGCTATTGTCGAATTAGGCACCAATCACCCGGGTGAAATCGCCCGTTTAAGCGCGATTGCCCAGCCGAGCGTGGGCATTATTACTAATATCGGGCCGGCGCATTTGGAATTTCTCGGTTCGGTAAACGGGGTGTATAAAGAGAAGTTTGCTCTAGTGGAGGCGTTAAAAAGTCCGGCTCTGACATTTCTCAACACGGATGATGACTGTTTGCGCAAGCATGCGTTGAAGAAAACAGCGGATCGCGTGTGTGTGGGGTTTGGCATTTATAACCGGGGTGACTTTTACGCTTCGGACATCCGCAGCGCCAAAGGTAAAATTCAATTCCTAGTTAATAAAGCCTATCCCTACATGCTTAGGACCTTAGGATTGCACAATGTCTATAACGCATTAGCGGCAATCGCGCTGGCCCGTATTCTTGGCCTGGGGCATGAAGAGATTTCGGCCCAGCTGGCCCGGTTTGATTTTCTTGCTCAGCGCCTAGCCGTAATTTCTTATCGGAAGACTACTTTTATCGATGATACCTATAATTCCAATCCGGTTTCTTTGCATCAAGCTTTACAGTCGCTGGATAAATGCCAGGCGCGGGGACGCAAGATTCTGGTGATGGGCGATATGCTGGAATTGGGCCCGCGTTCTCGGGTGTTTCATGAAGAGGCCGGCCGGCATGCCGTGGCTGTCTGTGATGCGATTGTGGCAGTGGGTTTGCTTTCCCGGTCCGCAGCTGACGCGGCTGCCGCGTGCGGGTTTAAGACATCTCAGATCTTTACCTGTGCGACTTCAGCGCAGGCCAAGGATATCCTGTTTAAGCGGCTTGAGCTGACCCAGGGTGATATCGTCTTGGTAAAAGGATCGCGGGGCATGCAGATGGAGGATATTTTTAAGACTTAGTTCCACAATTTTTTACTTGCCGCGCATAGTGCGCAGATTGGCTTCATGCTATATCAGTTTTTATATCATTTTCACGCGACTTTCCCCGCGTTAAATATCTTCCGCTATATCACTTTTCGGGCGGCGATGGCTGCGCTAACCAGTTTTTTAATCAGCTTGATTGCCGGTCCGGTGATCATCCGTAAGCTTCAACAACTTAAAATCGGCGAGAATATCCGCAAAGAAGAGAGCGCTCAGCTCTTTCAGCTGCATCAGAAAAAGCAAGATACTCCGACTATGGGCGGGATTCTGATTTTAACCGCGATCGTGGGATCTACGCTGTTGTGGGCGGATATGGCTAATAAATACATATTATTAGGGTTATTTTGCACCCTTTGGCTGGGCGGCACCGGTTTTATGGATGATTATCTGAAACAGGTGCGTAAGCACTCTAAAGGTTTGACTGCGACCGCGAAATTTACCAGTC
>JBFZAQ010000201.1:0-3114 GCA_041308885.1 Candidatus Omnitrophota bacterium
GGCTTCCGGACTAAATGGGTCTATTCTGTTTGGGATGGCTGAGGAAACCGGCGGTGCAGCCGAGGAGTTTATGAGGATTGCTAATAATGGCTACGTCGGCATTGGGACGACGAATCCAACAACAAAACTTAATCTTGTGCCAGATTTTGGATCATCAGATGGGTTTCTTATTGGGAATAATAAAGATACCAGTAATTTAAGTTATGGCATATACATCCAAGGCGGAGATGGAGGTTGGGGAAATAATGTGATCGGTAGCCTCGTACTTTATCCGAGAAGCTCCGCTAATGCAACGAATTATTATCTGCCATCGCAGGCTTTTCGGTTTGGTATGGATAGTGCCGGAAATAATAGGGCATATATCAGTTCAAGCGATGGAATACGGTTTGTTACGGGGTCAAGTACGGATAATAACACGAACATATCTAACGATTTATACAACAAAATACGTATGATCATTAATTCTTCCGGCAATGTCGGCATCGGGACGCTGAATCCGGGGTATACATTAACTGTTAATGGTACTGCGTGGTGTACTGCGACTGCTTGGGCTTCTGATCTGAGATGGAAAGAGAATATTACTGCCCTGAATAATCCTTTAGAGAAACTTTTACGTTTAAGAGGCGTAGAATTTGACTGGAAACGCAAGGAGTTCAAGGATCAAAATTTCCCCGAAGGCAGGCAGATCGGCATCATTGCCCAGGAATTGGATAAAGAGTTCCCTGAATTGGTAATGACAGATAAAGACGGCTACAAGTCTATCGCTTATGACAAGTTTACCGTAGTGCTGCTAGAGGCAATTAAGGCTCAGCAAGTTCAAATGAATAATCAGCAAACCCGGATCGATAACCTGGAAGCAGAGATAGTTAAACTAAAGAAATAAAAACCGGGCCAGACTTATTTGTTCAATAAAATAATTCCGGTTAATGCCTAAGACTAAACTTGACAATGTAACTACATTGTGGTACTCTTGTTGCAGAAGATTAATCATTGATGCGCATTCATAGCTTTGACTGGGATGGGAAAAATGAAAACCATATCGCCGAACATGGAGTTGCTGTCTTTGAGATTGAAGAGGCAATTCTATTTAGTAAGCCTTTCTATCAGAGAAGCAGAGAAGGTAAATACATTGCTTACGGTGTTACAGGCGGTGGAAGATATTTGTTTATAGTTCTTGTTATCAAAGGCAGCGGCCGGATCAGGGTAATTAGTGCCAGGGATATGTCCGGGAAGGAAAAGCGTTATTATAAAAAGAGAAAAGGATGAAATAAAATGAAAAGGATGCCTAAATTTAAAACTAACGAAGAAGAGGCGCGTTTTTGGGATACTCATAGTCCGCTCGATTATCCAGCTGAATTTGTAGATGTAAAAGAGCCTTTTGAATTTGTCCCTAGCCTCTTAAAGAAAGCTGTCGCAAGGCGCGAAGAGAGAAAACGAACTCTTACTTTAAGAATGGGCCAACGACAAATTGATTTAGCTAAGGTTATTGCTAAATACAGAGGGCTTGGTTATCAGACTTTGATGAGAATATGGGTGATTGAAGGAATTCGCCAAGAGATTAAGACGCATCCAGAGATAGGGAAACTTCTGACCGTAAAATAAGCCATATTACCATCAACGCCCGCACAACCTCCAGCAGCATAGCAAATATTCTCAGATTTATTTATTCAATAAAATAATTCCGTACAACACTAAAGTACATTCCCCCCAACACCTGGATAAGCCTGGTGAAGCCTGGTGAAGCCTGGCAACATTTCTCTTGTCAATTAAAGCCGGGGCGTTTATAATGAGAGCGGTCTAAAAAGACGCTGGCCGCCTTTCATGATGCGGCCGAGCGCGACCGCCTGCGGCCGGAAAGGACAAACTTCAGCAGACACAATCCCAGGATTTAGATAAACTAATCAATTTTATAAAGGAAGAATAGGGGGGTATGGAAAAATTAAAACTTAAAAAAAGCTTATTGCTTGCCGTTTTATCAATAGTCTTTGTCTTGCCTTGTGTCTCCCGCGCTTCCGACGAAACCTTAACCATCACCACCTATTATCCTTCGCCATATGGGGTTTATAATCAACTGCAGACTAATTCATTAGGCGTAGGAGATAATGACGGCGATAGTAAGTTAGATAGCGGAGATGTCCCCGCAACTGCCGGAGATGTCTGGATTAAAGGCAACGTTGGCATCGGAACGACGAATCCGGATGCGAAGGTTTCCATTGTAGGGCAAAGCCTTATATTAGAAAATCCCGGTTCAAGTAATTTTGCGGCACTTTCTATTGCAGTTGCAAATACTAACCATGATGCCTTTTCAATGGTCAGTGTAGGTTCTACGTGCGATGAAGCATGGGTTGAATATAACCCCAAGTTAAGAGATTCCGGTATGCTAAGAACAGATTCACAATTAACTGGCGGGTTGCATATAATTGCTGGGGCGACCAATTCCCCGATAACTTTTTCGGCAGGAAATTCTGAGCCTGAAATAATGAGGATTTCTGGCGCAACAGGCAACGTCGGCATCGGGACCACTGCGCCTCAGGAAAAATTAGATGTGTCGGGGAATATTTACGGTTGGAATGTGCCAAGAGACGTTATAATTACAACATCTACGCATAATGGTAACTTTGGCGGTTATCAAGCAATGTATAATTGGATCCAAACCCATGGATGTTCAGGATACCATGTTTGCGACGGCACAGAGCTTTCGCGGTATTACCAAATTCATCCGGATGCGTTTGCCGGAGGTTGGTTCAATGATACGCAAAATTGGACGGGAGAGTGTACTGCGTGGACTATCTCTGGGGGAACCTGGAACGGAGCAGTCTGGGATCCTGCTGCCGGTAATCGCGGAAATTGCGGTGATAACCATCCGGTAATGTGTTGTAAATAAGAAGAAAGGGTTCGGGGTAAACTACAAAATATTCTTAGGTATCTTCTGCGGGAGTGTTTTTGGCCGGGTTGGCGGATAAGACGCAGTTGGCATGAATCAAGATACAATTCGCAGCGAACTCATCAATAAATACCGCTGGGCCGGGAAAATCCGGCTGGTAAGTTTCCTCTTATTGTTTTTGTTTTCGTTTGTGATGAAGCTCATTGGCGGATATTCCTATTTGAACGGCG
>JBFZAQ010000202.1:0-4682 GCA_041308885.1 Candidatus Omnitrophota bacterium
TCGATACTAAAGGCAATAATCCGGTATTATCATTTATTGCCTCTTTACCGCGAAAGGAACGAGCAAAAGTATTTGCCTACATAGCAGAGCTTAAAATACAAGGACATAATCTACGCCGGCCAATGGCTGATTACATTGGAAACGGCATCTATGAACTGCGGCCAAAGGCAAATAGAATATTCTATTTCTTTTTCTTAAAACACAGTGCCGTCTTAGTGCACGCCATCAGCAAGAGAACGGATAAAATTTCAGAGAGCGATTTAGATGTATGCATAAAGAGAAGGTTGCAGGCAGAAGAGTTATTAAACATTGCGAAGCTCGAATAGCGAGGTTAGCGTGATGAAGAAAGCCAGATTAGAGAAAATCGACTCTCATTTAGCGCGCGAGTTGAGAAATGACAAGTTTAGAAAAGTATACGAAGTCGAGCGGGTTAAGGTCTCTTTGGCGCAGAAAATTGCCGAATTAAGAGAAAAGGGGAATCTTAGGCAAGTGGACCTCGCAAAAAAATTGGGCGTTACCCAACAGTTCGTATCCCAGATCGAAACTGGACAGGAAAATAATTTGACCATCGAAACCCTGCTTAAAATTGCCAGATCCCTTGGTAGAAACGTTAAGATTTCCTTCCCAAAATCTACGACACAAGAACCTCGCGTAAAGATAGCCTAATATAATTCCGCGGCATAAGGCATAGGCATAAGGGCATAAGACGTTTTATTCATCCCCATAAGGCACAAGTAATTGGGAAACAATTCGGCGATTATCAATACCGGGAATTGTCCGGGAGTAAAATTCAGCTTAATTCCTGGAATGACGCGCTCACATTACAAATCCTGATTATGCAGCAACAAATTCGGGAAAGCTTCAAGAAATCAGATTGACAAGCGTTAACGTACATGTTAACCTTACATCAGAAGCGGGAAGTCGTGTTTTATAAGACGTCAAGCGGAAAATGCCCGGTAACAGAATTCTTAGACGCATTGCCAGCAAAGGCAGCGCAAAAGGTTACCTGGGTCCTGCGTTTAATAGAAGATTTGCACACTGTTCCTGCTCAGTATTTCATAAAGATGCGCGATACTGCTGATATATGGGAATGCCGGATAAAGCGAGGATCGAATATCTACCGGATTTACGCTTTCTGGGATGGCCACAATATCGTGCTAACGAACGGCATCATCAAGAAATCGCAGAAGGCACCGAAGGATGCAATTATTAAGGCTGAAGGCTATAAGAAAGATTACTTGAGCCGAAAGGATACGGCCGCGTAGGCTTTTTTGGCTTGATAATGAGAAAGGCGAGAAAATATGAGCGATCTTAATAAGTATATTCAAACACGCAAAGAAAAGGATGCGTCTTTCGCATTCTGCTACGAACAAGGTTACACCGATTTCAAGATCGGTGTTCTGCTTCGCCAGGCACGGGAGAGTGCCGGCTTAAGCCAAGAGGCCCTGGCCAAGAAGCTAAAAACGAAGAAAACCGCTATATCCCGCATCGAAAATCACGCCGAAGATATCAAGCTTTCGACCTTGGAAAAAGTTGCCTTAGCCTTAGGGAAACATGTAAAGATAGCATTGGCGTAGGTAAATAATTCCGGGTAATTCCGGGGACACATTACTTAATTATCGTGCGCAGCAGAACCTCCCCAGGAACGTTTCCATCTAACCCCATATTGGTCAAATAGTTGTGAAGGAACTGGGGTGGGTATCGTGAGCGGATCAGTCGCAGGGCACAATATAGACGCATGACGCATGACGCCTGCCTGACCGGCAGGCAGGCAAGACGCAGGACGCATGCGAAAAAATACCTGCCGCGAAACTTAGCTTAATTCCCGGAATTAACCAGCGCAGAACTCGCTTAGTTCCGGATATTTATATTGACATCTAGACTATTCTGGAGTATACTCCATATTGGTATTACTAATTCGGAGGTATGTCGCTATGGAGAATATTCTCAGAACGTTAAAATTGGACCTTCCCGCCGGCCAATCAGCCTTTCTCTGGGGGCCGCGTAAGACAGGCAAAACCACGCTCCTCAAACAGGCCTTTCCTCATAGCCGGATTTACGACTTCCTCAATACTGATTTATATCTGGACGTCAGTAAAAACCCCGCATTACTACGTCAGCAAATACTCGCTTTGCCTGTATCAGTTTTGAAATATCCTATTATTCTAGACGAAGTTCAGAAGGTTCCTATGGTTCTTGACGAAGTGCACTGGCTCATTGAAAATAAGAATCTGTCTTTTGTGATGTGTGGCTCAAGCGCCCGGAAACTGAAGCGCGGACACGCCAACCTACTTGGCGGCCGGGCTTGGCGGTTCGAATTGTTCCCCCTGACTAGCCGAGAGTTGGGCAGCATCGATTTACTGCGGGCGCTGACCAATGGTTTAATACCGGCGCATTATCTGCGGGATGACGCTTCAAAATCACTTAAAGCCTACGTTCAGGATTATTTGAAAGAAGAGGTTTTTAATGAAGGATTGACCAGAAACATCCCCGCGTTTTCCCGCTTTTTTGACGCTATGGCCTATTCAACAGGAGAGATTATTAATTACTCCAATATCGCCCGCGATTGCGGCGTTGACTCTAAGACCGTGCGCGAATACTACCAGATTCTCGTCGATACGCTGTTAGGCCGGTTTGTCGAGCCATATAAGCGCCGGCAAGAGCGCAGCGTTATATTAAAAGCCCCCAAGTTCTATCTTTTTGATGTTGGCGTAGCCGGCGCGATAACCAAGCGCCACGTTACGGAAGCGCGCGGCGAATCATTCGGCAGGGCTTTTGAGGAGTTTATTTTAATGGAAATTGTGTCTTATCGCGCCTACGCTGAAGCCGATTTCTCAATAAACTATTGGCGGACAAAGTCGGGTCTAGAAGTAGATTTTGTTCTCGGGACGGCAGAGGCGGCCATAGAAGTAAAAGGGACTCAAAGAGTTGACTCATCAGACATGAGAGGAAGTGTGGCCTTTCTTAAAGAGCATAAACCAAAAAAGTCGCTCATCGTCAGTAATGAGAGACAAGCCAGGATCATTAATGGTGTAACAATCCTACCCTGGAGAGAATTCCTCACCGCGCTCTGGCAGAAAGACGTGATTTAGGGCTAGCCGGACGTTCTATCCATCCCTCATAGACGCATGACGCATGACGCAAGACGCATGCGAAAAAATACCCGCCGTGAAACTCAGCTTAATCCCCGGAATTAACCAGCGCAGAACTCGCTTAGTTGCGGATAATTTTTGGTAATTGATTTGTGTAACTGGCTTAATCTGCTATAATTACACAAGTATGGCTGAATTATAAATTTCTTGAAACTTTTCGCGCCCTGGCGCGTTTACTATAGTGGAGAAGGGGAAAAGGGCAAAGATGCGGGATTACACAGATGATGTGTTAATGAGTCAGTACCAAAACGGTGAGGCTGCTGCCATGAACGAACTTGTGCGCAGATATAAAAATCCGGTTTTCCGCTACCTTAACCGGCTGATGGCTAATACAGCCGAAGCGGAAGAATTATCGCAGGATGTATTTCTGAAAGTACACCAGAATCGCCTGCGTTATGAGCCGCGGGGGTCATTCCGCAGCTGGATTTTCAGTATCGCGCACAATCTTTATGTCAGCGCCATCCGTAAACGTAAATGGCTCACGCCCTGGCCGCGCAAAAGCCCGGATTTCGACGAGCCGATGGACATGGCCAGCCCTGCTCCTTCTCCGGATCTGCTGGCCTGCGCCGCGGATCTAAGCACCGCGGTCCAACAGGCAGTACATAAGCTTCCTCTTCTCCAAAGAGAAGCCCTGATTTTACGGGAATACGAAAAACTCGAATACGAAGAGATCGCCAAAATTTTACAAGCCCCCATTGGAACGATTAAAACGCTGATCTACCGGGCAAAAGAGAATTTACGGGCCGAACTTCTTCCTATAGTCAACGAGTGGAGGAATGACGCATGAATAAATGCCGATTTACCAAATTAACACAGGCGTTTCAGGATAAACAGTTGACCGAAGAGAAGATGAGGGAATTTCAGGCCCATCTTTCCTCGTGCAGCGCCTGCACTGCGGAATTAAAAGCCCTGCAGATGCTTTCCGCTAAGCTCGCCGTCTGGCCGGCCGCGCAAGTCAGCCCGGATTTTGAAAACTCGGTTACGCGTAAAATCGTCTCCTGGGAGATGGAAAAAGGAGATGCTAAAATGAAACTTAAACCCTGGTATTTGATTGTCCCGTCCGGTGTAGTTGTGACGGTGGTAGCAATCTTGGTAGTGGGTCAGCTATATCAGCGTCGCGGCGTCACGAGCCGGTTGGGAGATATACCAGCCGCCATATCCGAGCCATTCGTTTCGGCCCCTGATCAAGCATCATCGCCGCATTCTAAAGGATGGCAACAAAGCGCTTCAACTATATCCACTGAAAATGCATCTTCTTTCGGCGGATCAAACGTGCTTGGCTTCAGTGGAGGCGCTCCCGGCATTCAGTACCCGCCCCAGAGCGAATTCTTTGAAGAAGACTACGCCCGGATATATGACAACGAGTTTCAATCCGCCGAAACCAATCCGCTCACCACATTCTCCATTGACGTTGATACCGCCTCTTACGCCAATGTCCGCAGGTTCCTTAATAATAACGTTATGCCTCCGGCTGACGCGGTGCGGATAGAAGAGCTGATTAATTATTTTACTTATGACTATCCCCAGCCA
>JBFZAQ010000203.1:0-35497 GCA_041308885.1 Candidatus Omnitrophota bacterium
AAAACTTATCATCATCAAGAGTAACTCCTATAAGAAAATACTTCAGCAGATTCTTAGTTTCATTTTGGACTTGTGCTGGCGGAAGGTCTTTTTGGCTACCCTTATCTAAAAGAACCCTAAACTCATTGGTAAAATTATCGTAAGAAAAGTAACGCAGGTGGGGCGGACGGAAGGATTCGGACAGGCGCAGGCCCTGGCCCATCTGTGCCAGATGCGCGCTAAGATTCAGCTCAACCGCGGCAACTTGGGCAAAACTGGATTGCTGCGCCAAAAAGCAAAGACATAAAAAAATTGAGATTATGCGACGGGCCATCTTAATGCCTCCTTGGTTAAAAAAGTTAAGGGGTAATTTAGTTTATCAGCCATTGTGTTTACGTTGACAGAAGTATACCCTGCGCGTAAACACTTTGCAATGCCAAATGAGGTATTTCAGGAAAGCGGTTTCTTACTTCCACAGCCCTCGCCGGTTTTCCTGGGCTTCCTGGTGAAGCTTCCGGAAGGTTTCAGCGTACTTGACGTTAGGCGGGTAGGTCATAAGAGATGCATAGCCTTGTTTGACTATCTCGGCATTAATAAAGGTCCCGTCTTGAAGGTAGGCGTAGGCGAGGAGCCGGTCGTAACGGTCGCGTCTTTCTATATCAAATTCCAGGCTCACCCGCTTGCCTTCAACCAACTGACGGGTAAACTCATAGGAGCGCCGGCCAAGAGCCTGAATCGCGCTCTTATCCGTCTTGGAACGATTACCATCCCGGTCAAGCTTGCTGGATTCATGCATCTCGGGGGTATCTATCCCGATGAGGCGCACGCGCTCGCCGGTTTCTAAGACCAGCGTATCCCCGTCTACCGCGCGGGTCACCAGGATATCGGAATAATTCTGGGATTGCCCCAGCGGCACCGATGCTTTCCAGTTTTGCGTATTCTGAATAGTACCAATACTATCGTCGCAAGAGGCAGCGCCGAGCGCCATAATCACACCCGCCATAATCACAACTGACTTAATAACTTGTCTCATCTCTAGCCCTCATAATTGGAGTTCCGTGGGATGTCCTACATCCTACGGAACTTGCTATAACCTTCACACCGCCCCCGCCACCATCTGCGCCAAGACCATAATATCCTCGGTACAGAAAATCCGGGTTATGCTACGGTCAAAGAGTATATTCGCGTCCGGGCCGAATTCATCATCCCCGGCCCAGACCGTAATTAGCGCCGGAACATCGGCAAAAACTTCCACAATTATCCCAACATCACCCTGTTGCGCCTTTTTGGCCGGCAACCTAGCCAAAACCGTTAACAGACTCTCGGGATGTTTACCGTATTTTCTTATGATTGGCTCAATTGCCCGCTTACGAAAAGCCTCATAATAGCCTTCAACTCCGGAAAGTTCCTTGAAAGAAACCCACTCGCCATCTGGCTGAATTTTTCCCTTGAGCACATGGGCAGCATAGTGCAGAATAATAACCGCGGTAAAATCCTTAGCCGGAACATTACAGGCCAGCGAAAAAACTTTCCTGCTCACCGTATCCAACCCATATTCATCGGCCAGAAACTTAACGGTTAACGTTTGAGCCGATTTCAATTCTGCTAATTGTTCCCAGGCTTTAGTTAATGCTGTTTCGTAACCCATAGATTCATTGATATAAAATGACCAAATTCCAATTTCCAAATCCCAATGAATGACCAATTGCCAATGACCAATTGGAATTTGGGGTTTGGGATTTCATTGGGGTTTGGAATTTGGTCATTGGGATTTACTGACTAACATTCTACCTTTTTATCATAGCTAATGCAACAATTTTGGTTTATACTATGTTTATGATCTACGATCCTTTCCAACAACAATCTATCGACTATATCACCCAGGGCTTTTCGGTTATCGTCTCCGCTCCCACCGGGGCCGGAAAAACCGTAATCGCCGAACATGTTATTGAAACTTGCCTTCAGAGCAACGTCGGGGCAATTTATACCGCACCGATCAAAGCCCTCTCCAATCAAAAATTCCGCGACTTCCAAAAGGAATATAGCGACCATATCGGGATCCTTACCGGAGATGTATCCCTGAATGCCACAGCCCCCATCCTGATCATGACCACCGAGATCTTACGCAATAAGATTCTCGATGAGCCGCAAAGCCTGCAGCGCTATTCCTGGGTCATCTTTGATGAGATCCATTATATTGATAACCCCGAACGCGGCACAGTTTGGGAAGAATCGCTAATCTTTCTGCCCGAGCACATGAAGCTCTTAGCGCTTTCGGCGACTATCCCGAACATAAAAGAACTGGCGGCCTGGATTGAGTCCATCCATAAGAAACCGATCAAAACAGTCATTGAGGAAAAACGCCCGGTCCCGCTGCATTTCCTCTTTCAGTGCCAGAATGATATCCTGCGCCACATCCAGGAATTAAAACGCACCCGCCACGGCCGGCCGAATAAACTAAGCACCCTGATCAATTATCTGCGCCAGAACGAAGGCCTGCCGTGCATCTACTTTGTTTTCGGGCGCCGGCGGGCCGAAGAACTTGCTATGGACCTCTACGGATTTAACTTTCTCAATCAGAAAGAACGCGAAGAAATCACAGCGCTCTACAATGCCCTCCTTAAACGCTTTGATTTAACTGCCGATCGCACCGCCCAAGGGCTTTACCCGTTGGTACAGCGAGGGGTAGCCTTCCATCACGCCGGGATGCTGCCTACCCTGAAAGAAGTAATCGAACGGCTCTTTACCAGCCGGCTGCTTAAGGTGATCTTCACCACGGAAACCTTTGCTTTAGGGATCAATATGCCCAGCCGCTCAGTTATCTTCGACGACCTGCGCAAATTTTACGGCCGGTACGTCCGAACGCTAAAAACCCGGGATTTTTATCAGATGGCCGGACGCGCCGGCCGGCGGGGTATCGACAGCGAAGGCTTTGTCTACAGCCGGATTAATCCCCACCGGATTAACGTTGAAGAGGTCAAGCGGATCATCTACGGACAACCGGAAGAAGTGCACAGCCAGCTGAACGCCTCTTACGCTACGATCCTTAATCTTTACGAGCGCTATAAAGACCGGCTTTATCAGGTCTACCCGCGCTCTCTGCACTTTTTTCAATCCAAAAAACACGAGCAACAGCAAGCCCTAAGACTCCTAGAAGCCAAAGTCAAGATCTTAAAAGAATGGGATTATATTCAGGGAGAAACGTTAACCACTAAAGGGTCTTTTGCTAAGAGCGTGCACGGATATGAACTGATCCTGGCGGAATTATACCAGGATAATATTCTGGAACAGCTGGATGAGTTTGAACTGGGAATTCTAGCGGCGGCGATCGTCTTTGAGCCGCGCAAAAACCAGCATCTGTTTAGCCTGACTAAAAGCGCCAAGCGGATCAAACGGGTCTGCGAAGAGATCCATGAGCAGATTGAACATAAAGAGCGCAAGAACCGGGTTTTTCCGATCAGTAAATTGCCCTACTTTCATTTAAGCCAATGTATGGAAGCTTGGCTGCGGGGAACAAGTTTTGATAAGATCTTGCGGGTGACAGATACTGATGAGGGCGAGATAGTCCGCTATTTTCGGATGAGCGTGCAGATCCTGCGGGAAATCAATGAAGCCAAAGTGGCTTCGCCGATTCTTAAAGAAAAAATCAAAGAAACTATCCGCGTGATTAACCGCGACGTGGTGGATGCGGAAAAACAACTGAGGGAAGGTTAAAAAGGTTAACCGAGGTTATTCAAAGTTAAACCAGGTTAACCGATGTTGCAGGTTACAAAAAATGTTATAAAAAGGTTGCTAGATAAACTCTCCTTTATTATTAATGAATTTCTTTTAACATCTTTTTTAACCTGCAACCTAGATTAACCTCGGTTAACCTTGAATAACCTGGATTAACCTTCTTAGTCGCGGGTTAAAACGGGGTTTTTCCTTGCCTACAGGCCAGATAATCTTCAATGATCGAGCGGTGGTCAAAAGCAAAATTTACGCCGGCTAGTTGATCAAGCTTAACCACGCGCACACCCTTAGCATCGTCTCCGGCTAATGGCGTGCCCGCAGCCTTAGCGATAAAAACGGTATTAATAGTATGAAAGCGCGGATCACGCTCCGGAGCCGAATAAGTATGCATCTGACGAACATCAATGATGTCCAACCCGGTCTCTTCTTTAGCCTCGCGGATAACTGCGCTTTCTAAACTCTCACCATAATCCACAAATCCGCCGGGCAAGGCCCAACCAAATGGCGGATTACTGCGTTCAATCAACACGATCCCGCCGTCGAGTTCAATAATAGCATCCACGGTAATATAAGGGCCGAAACCCAACTTCTCGGTAACATAAGTTAAATAACCGATAACCCCCTTGTTGAAGGCGACCAACGCCTCTTGGCCATTCAGGCAGAAAATAATCTCTTTCAGGCTGCGCGCATCCCGGCGCGAATACTTATATACTTCCTGCGCCATTATTTTTGCCGAGGCCAATAAGGGGAATCCCCCGGTACCGCAGCCCAGAGCCGGAAAAACAATAGACTTAAGTTGCAAGTCTTGCGCGACATTTAAGGCGCTAGCTGCTGCTTGCCGTATTTTATACTCATCGGTTTTAAAATCAAGGCCCATAGTCACAGCATGGATCACATATCTTGCCGGCAAACTTCCCGCCCCCGACGCCACCGCCGCGCCGATAGCAATCGGGCCTTTATGCACAGCTTCCTCCTCAATAACCGCGCCGCCAATTCTTTTGATCGCGCCGGCTACGCCGCCGCCCATAACCAACTTATCATTGGCAGCATTGACAATAGCATCGGCTTTTAATTCCGTAATATCCGCTTTGACTAGCGTAATCTTAATCCCTTTAATTTCCATAATTCTTACGCGGTTCCAAAATGAGCCTATTCTTCTGCCCGTCGATACTAAAGTTATACCGCCCCAAAAAAGACATCCCTAATAAACCGTCTATGCTCGATTCGCTGGCGACTTCATCTAAAATAACCACCGCCTGAACATCTTTGGCTTCGACATCCTCGATCTTAACGCTGCTTAAGGTAACCGCGCAAGCCTCGTGTTCCCGGCCATCGGCCGTGATCATCTTAGCCAGATTTTCTTTAGCCGGGTTGGTATTTAATCCTAATTCTTTAGCAATCTTCTTGGAAAGCACGATAACCGAAGCGCCGGTATCCATCATCAGGCGCGCCGTCGCCTTCTTATTAATCAAAGTAGGTAGAATTATATGGCCCTGCTCAGTTAATACGTCAATTTGTTTAGGGGCCTGCTCGGCAAGCTGTCGCCGGGCAAGATCCTGCTGTTCGTCCAATCGCTTCTTTTCATCCCATTCTAAGCGAATCTCGGTTGCCTGCGCGGGAGTCGAACGATCTATCCTTGCAATCTGCTGCTGCGTGAATTTGATTATGCCAAATCCCAACTCTAACTCTACACCGCTATCATCTTCGGACTTAATTAATCCATCGAGGCTGCGGCCGTTCTTAAGATAAAGTATATCCGCCTGCGCCTGGCCAAAAAACATACCGATAATCACCGCCGCGGATAAAACGACTACGCGCATTTTTTGCATGGCCTACTCTTATGTTGATCGTGCTGATAAATACCTTGATATCCTTGGCTAACCTTTTGCGCTTTCAGGAAAATAAGCTGGGCCACGCGGGCGTTTTCTTTCAGGCGTAAACCCGCGGGATTATGCACGGTTAAAAGAAATTCGCTTTGGCCGCAGAACCCGGCATCCCAAACCGCCGTATGCACGCAAGCCCCCATGCGCAAAAGCGAACTGCGCGAGCGGGCGATCCCGATAAGATCATTGGGAAAGCGGCAAGTTTCATTAGACTCCAGCTTATAAACACCCGGCTTAAGCATCCACCACCCGTAAGCGTCCGCCGGATCATCTTTAAGCGGGGCAAGCGGGCTGGACTCCGGCAGCTGGCGCTGTTTATTCGAAAAATCCAAGCTCCCCTGTCCGGATAATGTACCCACCCGGCAGACGGTTAAATCAAATCCGTGAGGAGTCAATTGAGTATCCAGATCAATATAACCCTCAATCAACTTCTCGGTCGTAATCAACCGGAGCAAAGTGTCGCGGTTGATGACAACGGCGCCTAATTCAACATCTTCCGGTTCAAGCATCTAACAACTCCCCAATCTATAACTTAACTATTCCTCTCGCTACTCACTACTCACTACTCACAACTCTTAACTCTTAACTACAACTCTTCCTCGATCTTGCGAATCAACTCCGCCGCTTCTTTGAGTAATCCGGGAGGCAGCAACTTGGCCACTGCCGCCTCGTCTTTGAGCGAACGCAGCGTGCCGATAAAACGCTTGAGAGTAACCTGCCGCTTCTGTTCTCGGGCCTCATCCGGATCAAGCTCATTACGCTGCCGGATAAGCGCGGTTAAGTCTTTTTTGACTTCACTGGCCTCTTTACCTTTTTCGAAAACATCAGCCTTTAGCCGCTCGTATTCGCTTTTTTCCAGGCCCTTCTTACTCTTGGCCCGTCTCAAAACGTCCACCGACTCGAAAGTAGGCACTGACTTGGCGTCGGCCGAATCGGTATACTCCTGCTGTAAATAACCGGGTTCTTCTTTTTCGAGAAAATAGTAAGACCGCAGTAATTTAAGCGCCGTGGCTTTACGGATGCCTATTTCCTTGGCGGTATAAACGTCAAACTGAGAATATCCCCAGGTCTTATACAACTTATCTTTCCAGGCCGTATACAAGGCCCGGCCCAACTCGATCCAGGAAGTTTTAAAATCCTTGGCGCTGCGTAAAATCTGATAGCGCAAAGAATTCTGATCCATATCCTGCATCTTCTCTTCGAGATTCCTGACACTCTTTGGCTGTGTTTCAGGCATATGCCATCAGCTCCTTTATCGCTCTTACTTAATTTGCCAATCGTAATTTCCGGTTTGCGCATTCAAAACTTCTATCGGCGTTCCGGCTGAGGCATTATCCTGCAGCTTTTTAGTGTACATCTTCTGAACCTCGGCAACAGTAATTCCGTTCTTCTGGGAAATCCCCTGATAAATAATCATCCGGTCATCATTCTCCTCATTGACTAACTGCTCAACGGCTGCGCTGGCCGCGATCTTATCACGGATCTCAACTAATCCCAATTTATTTTCACCCACGACACCCTTTTGTTCCCATTCGTTAAGCGCGGCCAATCGGTCACGGCGGCGAAAGGCGGCCTGTTCGATTAGCGGGCTCAATCCGTCTTCGGCATAAGCAATGCCTATGATCCCGCGCAAGAAGCTCTGACTGCCTTTAGCGGCCGGGTTATCCCCACCCG
Organism: Candidatus Omnitrophota bacterium; assembly: GCA_041308885.1. Classification (GTDB taxonomy): domain Bacteria; phylum Omnitrophota; class Gorgyraeia; order Gygaellales; family Profunditerraquicolaceae; genus JBFZAQ01. The sequence goes on from JBFZAQ010000203.1 coordinate 7,269, forward strand.
AGACTATCGATTCGATATCGTCAATATCCTTAGCCACATGCTGATAAATATCCAGGCGCATGGAAATATCCACCTTAATCGGATCTTTGGGCGCTTCCACCCGGACCCGGGCGCAACCGATACTAGGTAATGTCATGATCAGAATAGCGTATAACGTATAGCGGATAGCAGATTTCATGGTTTACTCCTTTCATTCGTTAAAACTCGAACATACTCGTCATTCTGAGGCGCCACAGGCGCCGAAGAATGACGGCGCTCGCCCTCTGTGCTCGCCCAGAATTACAAACCCATCACTTTTGAAAATCATGCAGAGCGATATTCAAACTGAACTTGCCTTGCAAGCCATCTAACACAATATCTAACATAAGCTGATCATTTTGTAAATATAATTTCGCATTCCCAAGTGTATAACGATAATTTTGAAACCCGGCGATGATAACCTCTAACGGCTGGTGCGTGCTATTGGCAATATACTCAAAAAAATTCTGGTCTTTGATCACCAGGGCTCCACCCGGCTCAACCACTGAGAAAACGCCATTAAGCAGTTTGAAGAATCGGCTTTTTCCCCCCAGGGCCAATTCACCGTTAACCCGGCCGGTCATATCCACCTTTTCCCCAAGATCCAATTCCTGCTGGAGCACAGCCAGGTCAATACCCTCAGCCGATAGAGCAGCCGCGTACTCCGAAGGCAGGCTTAAGCCCACTCGGCCGCTGCCTTGAATCGTCCCGCCAAAGACGCGCGCGGACAGAGAATCAACAAATACCTGCGGGTTATCAAGACGCACGGCCGCGGCTATATCTTTAACCCGAATTTTATTATACCCGGCTTCCGCCACACTAATGGCTACTGTATTCGATCCGGTAATTTCAGCTTGCGCCCCGGTTAATTCTATGCCCTGACTGCGTCCGCGAGGCAAGCTTATTTTCCCAGATAAAAACCTTTGAGTAAGCGGATCAACTACTATATCCGCGCCTATTACCCCTTCGATATCGCTAGCCTTAATGTCCAACTCTACGGCCTTAGCTAAGAGCCGCCCGATTTTCAAGCCGCCGCCTTTTTTCAACGCCAGATAATCTACTGCCCGCGCCAACGGCTGAGCAGGCGTATGCAGGCGTAACCTTACGCCCTCGATAACCACCGCTTTCAATCCAAACCGCAGCAAAGACGATAAGCTATATTCAATACTTACATCATCCAGAGAGAGGCGATATGCGCCGTCCCTTTGAACGCTAACCCCTTGAAAGCTGATCCGGGAAAACGGATGAATACCACACCGGCTGACCTGTACCCGGCTATCAATAAACACCTGCGCTAGCTGGCGTGTCACGACACGCAATAAGAGCGGCTTGGCCAACGCGGCCAGCGACGCCAAAACTACGCCGACAGACAACATAATCACCACTAAACGTCGTACGCGCCTCATCCGATTATTTAAATAGCAATTTCTTGGCCGCGGTCAAAGCCTGCTGTCGAGTTTTAATCTTGCCGATTGCCCGGAGCTCTTCAATTTCCCTAAGCATCTTGCCGATCAGGGGCGATGGCCCCAGCTTAAAAGCGCCCATCAGATCATCTCCGGTAACCAACCGAGGGGCCGCTTCTTCTTTTTCCTTTAAAAAATAAGACTTGAGTAATTTAAGCGCCACTTTCTCATGATGCTTACGGCTGGCTGCTTTGTTTAACGGCCCGCGAGTGGCCCGCTGATCGGCGATAGACAATAAGAGGATGCTGGGAGCCTCAAGCTTAGCATCCCGAAAGAAACGAAATGCCGCCCGCGCCGTAACCATAACGCAATCCGCCAGATATCCCGGACGCAGATGCCACATCACCATCCGAGCCAAGGCATCAACCTCATCATTGGCCAGTTTTAAACGCCTGGCAATGGCACAGGCCATCTCCCGGCCGACCCGTTCATGTCCATGAAAAGTAGTCCTCTTCTTTTCCTTGCGCAGGGTCTTCGGCTTACCCACATCATGCAGTAAAAGCCCTAATTTGATTAAACTGTTGCGGCTGCGTTGGCCGGAAAGCTGCTGTTTTAAATACTCCTGCACGCCGCTATTCTTCTTAAGCTGAAAAATCAACTTTTCATAATCTCCCAAGGATTCCAAAGTGTGGGTCCAAACATCCAAATGATGATAAGGCCCCTGCCCGATTCCGCGCATAGGATCGATCTCCGGAATAATCAAAGACAACAGCCCGCAGGCATCCAACTGCAGCATACACTCATAAGCTTTCCCGGTTTCGAATATCTTAAACAGCTCATCCCTGATCCGCTCGGCCGAAACTTTGACAATCAAGCGCTTCTGGGAAGCGATTGCCGCGCGGGTCTTAGGACAAATAGTAAAATCGAAGATACAACTTAAGCTAAAAGCCCGCAGCATCCTTAAGGGATCATCCTTAAAGGCCCGCTTATCTACCATCCGGACAACTTTAGCCTTAATGTCAACTCGGCCGTTATGCGGATCAAAACAACTACTCTGCCAGCTATCCGGGTGATCGACAAAAGCCTCTAACGGCACAGCCAGCGTATTCATGGTAAAATCACGCAGACCCAAATCCTTCTCAATAGTCGGGGCGCGAAAATCAGCGATATCCAAAGTATAGATTACCGACCCCCGGATCTTGACCATCCGGCAGCAACCGTGCTCTTTATCCAACACCACAAACCCGGCGCCGATTTTCTTGGCCAGGTCCCGGCCAAAGGCTAGGGCATTATGCTTTAAGCAAAAATCAATGTCGGGATTGACTTTACGCCTGGCTACCAACAGATCACGCAGATACCCGCCGACAATAAATAGGCCGGCTTTCCGGGATTCGGCGAAGGAAAAAACTGCGCTGAGAATTTCACGGTCGTATCTAGACGGGAAAATGGGCATAGGGATCAAATTACGCGAGGTAGATAAAGCTACTGCTTATCTTTATTGAACATCGTAGATTGCTGCAAGACCGAATCTTCGACAAATATCGGGGCATGGGCCCGCACGGATAAGGCGATACTATCGGAAGGCCGGGCATCAACGGTCTTAGTCTGGCCGCCCTGAGTCTTAATAACTATTTTGGCGTGGAAAGTGTTCTCTTCCAATTTATCGATAATTATTTTCTCAATCTGAGCCTCTAAATTTGATATGGTTGAAACTAATAAATCGTGAGTTAGCGGCCGGGGCGGCTGGAAACCGCTGATTTTAAGCTTAATAGCCGAGGCTTCGCTTAAGCCGATAACAATAGGCAATATCCGGGTGCCGCCTTTTTCTTTTAAGACAATCAACTGATCATGGCGTTTCTCATCAATAACAATTTTATTTAATTCCATTTCCACCATCTATATCCTCCAGGCCCGCTAGCGCTTACGGCGCGGTTTTTGATTCTCCAGCATCCCTTTAAGTTCCTGCATAAACTGGCTGACGTCTTTAAATTGCCGGTATACCGAAGCAAACCGCACATAGGCGACATCGTCGACGGATTTCAGTTTAAGCATCAATAATTCCCCAATCTTGGTCGTGGGGACTTCCCGGTCCGGCTTTTTCTGGATTGCCCGCTCAACTTGAGTGGCTATATCTTCCATCTTTTCCACTCCGATCGGCCGCTTTTCGCAGGCCTTCATAATTCCCGAGAGCATCTTCTTGCGGTCAAAGGGCTCGCGCCGGCCGTCTTTCTTGACCACCATCAGCGAAACATCCTCCACATATTCATAGGTAGTAAAGCGCTTGCCGCACTTTAGGCATTCGCGCCGGCGCCGAACCGCTGACTGCTCGGCGGTCGCCCGCGAATCGACGACTTTGTCTTCTTTGTGGTTACAGAAAGGACAACGCATACTTTAATGTTTTGTGTAATGTGTTATGTTTAATGTGTAATGCTGGTGTAATGGTTTAATGTGTAATGGAAAAGAATAAATTCCATTACACATTATTTTGCATTAAACCCACATTACACATTACACTTTACACATTACACAGAACGACCATTTAGTCTTCGAACTTTAATACCCGCTTCCTTCAAAAACTTTGCCGCCAGCTTATCCGGATAACCATCGGAAACTACAATCTCTTTGATCCCGGCATTGATCAGCATCTTTGCGCAGATAACGCACGGCTGAATAGTGGCATAGAGAACCGCCCCCCGCACGCTGATACCGTAAAGAGAAGCTTGAATAAGCGCGTTTTGCTCAGCGTGCAAACCCCGGCATAGTTCGTGTCTTTGTCCGGAGGGTATTTTAAGCTTCTCACGCAGGCAACCGATATCCAAACAATGCTCCAACCCGCTGGGGGCGCCGTTGTAGCCGGTGGCCAATATCCGCTTATCCTTGACTAAAATTGCCCCCACTCTCCGGCGCAAACAAGTTGCCCGGCGCGAGACTAATTTGGCTACTTCTAAAAAATACTCATCCCAACTGGGCCGGTGAAACGATGTTTTAATTTTTTTCATATCTTCATTCCCGTTAATCTGAAGCGCCGCAGGCGCTGAAGAATTCAACTCGCCGTCATTCTGAGGCCGCAAGGCTTTCTTCGCGCGGGCGGCCGAAGAAACTGACGGCAGCCTAGATCCCTCGTCGCGCTTCCTGCCTGCCGGCAGGCAGGCGCGCTCCTCGGGATGAGGGAAACGTTAGCGGCGCCTCGGGATGACATAATATCGCTGCACTCAGGACGACGCAATATCGCTGCGCAGGATAACATCTATATTTTTAGCAACTCCGGATACAAAGGAAACTTCTTAGTCAGCTTAATTACTTCCTTCTTAATCTCAACCAGCCGGCTAGCGCTGTCTCTAGTTACCAGCGCCCGGTCGATCAATTCGGCAATCAGGCGCATTTCAGCTTCTTTCATCCCGCGCGTAGTAACTGCAGGAGTGCCAAGACGAATACCGCTGGTAATTGCCGGGGCCTTAGCGTCAAAAGGAATAAGGTTCTTATTTACGGTAATCCCGGCCTCTCCCAAAATCGCCGAAGCGTCTTTCCCTGTAATGTCCTTAGAAGTCAAATCCACTAATGACAGATGCGTATCTGTTCCGCCGGAAACAATCCGATATCCCTTATCGGCCATGGCGCCGGCCAACTCCCGCGAATTCTTGACTACCTGCCGCTGATAGGCTTGGAATTCCGGGGTCATGGCCTGGCGGAAAGCTACGGCCTTAGCCGCGATCACGTGCATTAACGGCCCGCCTTGGATCCCGGGGAAGATCTCGCTGTCCAGTTTCTTGCCGTATTCTTTACGGCATAAAACGAAACCCCCGCGCGGCCCCCGCAGCGTTTTATGAGTAGTGGAGCTAACGAATTCGGAAAAAGGCACCGGCGTAGGATGAACTCCGGCCGCGACTAACCCGGCAATGTGGGCCATATCGGTGAACAATATGGCCCCCACCTCATCGCAAATAGAGCGCAAGGCTTTAAAATCAATGATCCGGGGGTACGCCGACGCCCCGGCGATGATCATCTTGGGTCTATGCTGCTTGGCCAGGGCGGCTATTTGGGGGTAATCCAGAAGCTCGGTCTTGCGATCCACGCCATAAGGGATGATTTTATACAACATCCCGGAAAAATTATGCGGGTGCCCATGGGTTAGATGACCGCCGCAAGCTAGATCCAAAGCCAAAACACAATCTCCGGGTTTCAACGCGGCAAAATACACCGCCATATTAGCCTGGCTTCCGGAATGCGCCTGGACATTGGCATGCTCGGCTGAGAACAGCTCCTTAACTCGCTCAATGGCCAGCCGTTCCGCCTCATCCACATGCTCGCACCCTCCGTACCAACGCGCGCGCGGATATCCCTCGGCGTATTTATTGGTCAGAACTGAACCTTGAGCCTGGAGCACCGCCAAAGAAGTGAAATTCTCGGACGCGATCAACTCTAAATTATCTTCCTGGCGCAGGATCTCTTGTTTTATGACGGCGTATATTTCCGGATCGGCTTTTTTTAAATGCTCCATCTCTTTCATCGGCAAATTTCCTCTTCTATTTTCTTCAGCAGATTGAGCCTGCGGGCGTGGCGGCCTCCGGCAAATTCAGCAGCCAGCCAAAGATCGGCGATCTTGCGCGCAATCTTCCCGCTGACAAAACCAGCCCCCAACACCAGAACATTACTATTATTATGCTCCCGGGATAACTGCGCCGCTTGCGGATTACAGCATAAGGCTGCCCGCACTCCGGGAAAACGGTTGGCAACAATGGAATTGCCGATCCCGGATTTACAGATCAGGATCCCGCGGCTGTATTTCTTTTGGGAAATCAACTTAGCCAAAGCAGCCGCATATAGAGGATAATCACAACGATCAACCGAATACGGCCCTAAATCTTTGATTTTGAAGGACTTCTTACTCTGAATATAAGCTTTAAGCTCTTCTTTTAAGACGTATCCCGCATGGTCCGAAGCTATTAAAATTGGCTTCATCTATGATTCCCCTTATAACTTTAGAGCCGTGTTGACAGTTTGGCTACGGTTACGTCTTACGGTAACGAAGCCCGTTTCGTTTAACGGTAACGGTTACGGCATTTATTGTTTAGACGATAGACGTAACCAAAAACCGATACGGGCCTCGTTACCGTTGCCTAGAACCGTTTCCGGGTTAATTAACCCAGGTGTAAATACATCCTTTACGTGGACACCAAAACCTAAAACCCTAATCTATTTACTAAACAATCTCAACCACCCTCTCTACCGCCTCTTTAATCACTGCCAGCGTCTGCTGATAATACTCGAAGGGTTTAGCGATAGGATCGGGAATATCCAAATTATTCCCCCCTATTCTAGCAAATTCTTTTAATAAAAACACTCTATTTTTTACCTCCGGAAGCATCTGGATGATCTTTTGCTCGTGGGTTGACTCCATGACCAAGATTACATCAGATCTCCTCAACCCGAGCGGCGTTACTTGAGTTGAAAGATGCCCGGAAACATCAATGCCTTCTTGACTTAAGACATCCTTGGTCTGCGCAGTTGCCCCCATTGAGCCGGCCAGAATACCGGCTGAAAAAACCTCAACATCGCTGCGCTTTCTCTGCGCTAAAACCTTTTGCAGCAAAGCTTGGGCCATAACCGACCGGCAGGAATTACCCGTGCAAATAAATAAAACAGTCTTGCGGCCGGCAACGCGCAGCAGATCTTCGGTTTTGACGGGACCTTCCCGAAGCACGGTAACAGCAGAGTTGACCGCGCTGGCTACCGTTGACTCTTTGGCCAGCGGGGTTTTACCCGCATCAATGGCCAAATCAACCTTACCATCCAAATCCGCCAGCGCCTCGGGTAAAGTGATCGACGCAAGTTTTCCGGAGATATTTGCCGAAGGACAGGCTACCGGAACCTGGGCTCGGGCAATGATCCCCCGGGCCACCGCGCTATCCGGCAGGCGCAGGCCGACTGTACCCGCGGAAACGGAAGGCAAGATCAGCGTCAACGGACCCGGCCAATAAACAGCCATTAATTTATAGGCCGCGATAGGGATATCCCGAGCCAGCTTTTCCACCTGCTCAACATTATCAATAGCCACCGGAAAAGGCTTATTATCCGGCCGCCCCTTAATCTCGGCGAGTTTCGCAATCGCTCCCGCATCGCGCATATTCGCGGCAAGGCCATAGACCGTTTCCGTCGGTATGATCACTAACCCGCCGTTACGAATAATATTGCCCGCTTGCGCCAAATATTCGGCTTGCGGATTTAGAGGATCGATCTTTATAACTTTTGTATTCGACATCAGATCAACCAGTTAAATTACCAATGAGCCAAATCCCAATATCCAATGAATGGCCAATTTCCAAATCCCAATTGGACATTCCTGCCTGCCTGCCGGCAGGGGTTATTGGAATTTCATTGGGATTTGGAGTTTGAGATTTGGTCATTAACATCTAATTCTTGTCTTCTTGATCTTGGCCGCCATATCCTTCTTATAGTCTATCAACTTCGCCTGAATTGACCGGTTGGTAATACCTAGAATCGCCAGGGCGAACAAGGCGGCATTCTTGGCTCCTGCCTTGCCGATCGCCATGCCCGCCACCGGTATTCCGCCGGGCATCTGAACCGTTGATAACAAGGAATCCAAGCCCTTTAAACTCGCAGTTTCTATAGGGATACCGATAACCGGTAACGTCGTATGCGCGGCAATTACTCCGGCCAGCGCGGCCGCCCCGCCCGCGGCGGCAATAAAGACTTTAGTCCCCTTTTTCGATGCAATCTCTACGTATTTGGCTAATTCTTTCGGCGTGCGGTGCGCGGATAAAACTTTGGCCGTATAAGCAACCTTAAATTCCTTCAAGACATTAATTGCTTCTTGAACAGTATCTAAATCTGATTGACTACCCATGATGATGCTGATCATAACGCCCTCCACTTAAATGACCAATGACTAAATCCCAATATCCAATGAATGACCAATTTCCAAATCCCAATTGGACATTCCTGCCTGCCGGCAGGCGAAACAAATCCGAATTACGATAATGTCAAATGACAAAATTCAAATACCAAAATAAATTCCAAATTCAAATTACCAATTTTTGTCATTTGGCATTTGTGCTTATTTTGGAATTTGTGCTTTGTCATTTGAATTTAACTATCGAGCGTTCTTCTCCCAATATCCCTACGAAACTGCATCCCCTCAAAACTTAGCGCACCCACTGCCTTATACGTTGTATCTATGGCTTCTTGAATAGTATTACCTAATCCCGTAACCCCCAACACCCGCCCGCCATTAGTTACGTAATCTGCGTCCTGCGACCGAGCGCCAGCGAGGGAGTCCCGAGCCTCTATCGTCAACCCGCCTGAAGCGAGGGACGTCATGCGTCCTGCGTCTTTCCTTGTTCCGGCATGAAACACCACCACATCTTTCATCTTCGCGGCAGTATCCAGTCCGGCTATTACTTTACCCTTTGCATACTCTCCCGGATACCCTTTTGCGGCGCAAACCACGCATACGCAAGCGCGGCTATCCCAATTTAATCCTCCGCTCTTCATAAATTTACTCACCCGGCCATCACTTACCGCCAACAGCGCTTCCACAATATCGGATTTAACCCGCGGCATAATGACTTCGGTTTCCGGATCGCCAAAGCGGGCGTTAAATTCCAAAGTTTTTGGGCCATCCTTAGTCAACATAATCCCCGCATACAAAGCCCCCTTAAATTCTATACCTTCCCGGCTCAAGCCATCAATAGTCCGATAAATCACTGTATCTAATATCTCTTTGAACAAAATCTCGGTTACTATAGGTGCAGGCGAATAAGCGCCCATGCCGCCGGTATTCGGCCCTTGATCGTGGTCAAAAATACGCTTATGGTCCTGGCTAGCTACCAGTGGAATGACTCCTTTAGAATCAGTTAACACAATAATCGAGGCTTCCTGCCCGATAAGACACTCCTCAATGATCACCTTATTGCCGGCGCTGCCGAATACCTTATCCTGCATTATCGTAACTACTGCCTGGCGGGCTTCGTCCACGGTTCTGGCCACTATTACACCCTTGCCCGCGGCCAAACCATCAGCCTTAACAACACACGGTGCACCAGTTTGCTCAATATATTTTATGGCCCCGGGGGCAGTATCAAAAATCGCGCAGCGCGCGGTCGGAACTTTATATTTCAGCATCAGCTCCTTAGCAAATACCTTGCTCGCCTCCAGCTGCGCCGCTTTACGATTCGGTCCAAAAACTCTTAAGCCCTGCTTGCCAAACTCATCCACGATACCCAAAGCCAGCGGCCCTTCCGGCCCGACCACAGTTAAATCTATATGCTCGCGCCGCGCAAATTCCGCAAGCGCGGCAACATCATCCGCCTTAATATCCACGCACTCGGCCTGCTGAGATATCCCGCCATTCCCCGGCGCGCAGAATATCTTATCCACCAACTTAGACTGCGCAATCTTCCACACCAGCGCATGCTCCCTACCGCCTGAACCGACAACGAATATACGCATTAATTACCCTTAATACTTTGGATGCCCTTAATTCTTTTTATTATTTCCTGAAGTTAAATTCTTTTTGCGGCAATCTTTCTCTAATCAACTCTGAAATCTTATGCACAAACTCCTCAGCAATCTTCAAGGCGTCTTTAGCCTCTTTCATAGAACAAGGAATTTCAGGCTCGTAGATAAACCTGTTTCTTTTCTTCCTCATAAAATCATAATCATTAATAAGCTGCTTAAAGCTATCTCCTAAGATTAAACTCGCGAATCTCACAACCGTCGCATGCTTATCCTTTATATCCGGACGGTAACCTTCAATAAACATAAGCGCCAGCCCGGAACGCAACATCGCATTATACGCATAATTAAACGCGCATTCTTCGTCCTGGCCTAAGTTTCTTTTGGCAGTCTTAAGATCGACGTAAGCGCGCTTCAACAAATTAAGGATAGATCTATCATCAGCAGGGCACTTCTTGATCAAACCATCCTTAAAAAGGGCTTCTTTTGATTCCTTATAAGCCATCTTCTTTACCGACCAGCATTATTTTGGGTCTCTTTAATAAATCCAAAATGAATCCGCTTCTTGCTGCCTTTTTCGCTTTGTATTCCTGCCAGGAATAAATTGTGGGGTTTATCTCTCTTTTTAGCTTCTTCTCCAAAATAGAAATCCTTTCATTCACGCAAGAGCTATCCTGATCACCGATAACCATAAGATCGATATCGCTGGCCGAATTTTCTTTTTTTGAGGCAAACGAACCATAGATGAAAGCGGTTTTTAAACCCTGAATCGATACCAAAGAATTCCTGAGGCTCGCCTCTACCCCGACCGTCTTGGAAACAATACTTTTTAATTCATCAAACAAAGGATGGCTTCGGTTAAGGGAATAATAAAGAAGATTACCGACTCTCCGGGTCTTGAATAAATTATCCTTCTGGAATCTCAATAGTTCCCTGCGGATATTACCGGCAGAATATCCTAATACGCGCTGAAGCTCCCTTAAGTAATATTCCTGAAGCGCATTAGTAAAGAATAAGGCGAGCAGCCCCTGCCTGATTTTCGATTTTGCAATATAAAGGCTATCCAGCATACATACTCCGTTTTAAGTACAATTGTACTCAAAATAGGATACAGTGTCAATATTTACTATTTCTTGCGCATCTGTAGTTTTTTGTGCCCGGCGCGCGATATCTTATCCACTAACGGCGGCTCAGTAATCTTCCAAAAACAGCCCATGCTCCCGACCGCCGGAACCAACGACTAATATTCGCATAATTTAACCGTCTTTAATTATTCAACTACGCCCCAAAGCCTTTCGCTGCGCACGGAAAAAATTTTAGTACGCAAAGTAAGGCCCGGAGCAAGATTTATGCGCGAATGGTGTTTGGTATAAATACCTACTTATCCTTACTATCCTGCTTCAACGGCAGCAGACCCGCCATTTCTCCGATGACGTTAACCAGCTCCGTATTCGAGGGGACCACAATCTTAGCGTTGTTGGAGATAGCCTTCTCGACGGCTTCGAGTTTTCTTAAAACCTGGGCGTTGCCGACAAAAAACTTCTCGGCCGCTTCGTTAACCAGCTTGATCGCTTCGGCCTCACCCTCAGCCTGGAGAATCCGCGCCTGTTTGATACCTTCAGCCTTCTTGATTTCGGCCCGTTTCTGGCCGTCGGCTGCGGTTTCCGTAGCGGTAGCATAATCTATCGCGGCGATCTTTTCATTTTCGGCTTTAACGACTTTATTCATCGTCTCCTGCACATCCTTAGGAGGGTCAATTTCTTTAAGTTCAGTGCGCACAATCTCAATGCCCCAGTGCGCCGTCTCATTCATCAGAGTCTTATGCAGCTCATCATTGATCTTGCCGCGCTCGCTATTGGCCGACTTAAGAGTAAGCGTGCCGATAATATTACGCAGAGTAGTGCGGGCAAGATTAACGATCTGATATTGATAATTAAATACGTTATAGATGCAGTTTTTTACTGTCGTCTCGCTGGGCGTAACCTTGAAATAAACCTGGGCATCCACCTTGGCATTAAGATTATCAAAAGTGATGATCTCCTGCGGCTCGGCGTCCACCATCTGCTCGGTTACGTTAACCAGATAGATATGTTCAATCACCGGAAAAACCCAGTTAAAACCGGGATTGGCGAAACGGTTGTATTTACCAAACCTCTCAACCAGCCCGCGATGGGTAGGCCGAACAATCCGAATCCCCATAAAGAATAAAACCACTAGAACTGCAACCAGCCATCCGACGATATTCATTTTATCCCCTCCCGTAGAATAAACTCCTAAATCAACTGTACTTTCCTTGACCCCTTGACTACAGTGCCGATAATACCGGACTTTAAGCGTAAACTGGCTAATTTGCGCACTACCGCCTCAGCCGCGCCAACCCGCACAATAAGCACCATCCCTATCCCCATATTCAAAGTATGATACATCTCGTAATCGGCAATCGCGCCCTTCTCCTGGATCATGCGAAATATTTCCGGCACCGGCCAAGAACCTTTGCGGATAACCACATCCAGGTTATCCGGCAGGATACGAGCAATCTTGTCGTAGAAGGCTCCGCCGGTGATGTGGGAGATTCCTTTAATGGTCGATAGTCGATAGTCTATAGTCGATAGTAAAGATAGAATTGGCTTGACGTAAATTCTAGTGGGTTTAAGTAATTCGGCGCTGTGATTTTTGAGTTCCCTTTCAGATAAAACCTTCCTCACTAAAGAAAATCCGTTGGAATGCAAGCCATTAGACTCCAGGCCGATCACGACATCACCGGGTTTGATGCCTGAGCCGTCGATAATCCTATCTTTCTCAACTGCCCCGACGCAAAATCCGGCGACGTCGTATTCGCCGTCACGATAGATATCCGGCATTTGGGCAGTCTCTCCGCCAATTAAAGCGCAGCCTGATTGCACGCACCCTTCGGTTATCCCGCCCACTACCTGAGATAATACTCGCGGGGCGACTTTACTAAAAGCAATATAATCCAGGAAAAACAAAGGAACGGCCCCCACGCACAAAATATCATTAACATTCATGGCTACCGCGTCAATACCGATAGTATCGTGCTTGTTAGCCAGGGCAGCGATTTTCAACTTAGTCCCCACCCCGTCGGCCGAAGAGACCAGAATCGGATTCTTATAGGCGTTTTTATTAAAGGCAAAAAAAGATCCGAAACCGCCGATATTCTTCAGTACCTCCGGCCGGAACGACTTCTTGACCACGGATCTTAACCCGCGCTTAAACTGCTCCATCGCCGCAATATCCACCCCTGATTTTTTATAAGTTATACCGGCCATAAAATTATCCTTCTCTTAACTATCCTAACTGGCTAAATGACCAATAACCAAATCCCAAGCCCCAATGAATAACCAAATCCCAAGCCCAATTGGTAATTGGTATTGATGATTCATTGGGATTTGGAAATTGGAATTTGATCATTTACTACTGAAGATCCCCCTGTCCGCAACAGCGCGCTTCCAACGCGCACTTGCCTTGTTTCTTCTCCGGGGTAACCGGATATTTACCCGACCAACAAGCCGTGCAATAATGCGAGGCCGGATGCTTAAAACAGGCTAACATCCCCTCAAGGCTCAAATACCCCAGCGTATCCACGTCCAGATACTGGCGGATCTTATCCAGCGATTCATATTTATTGGCGATCAATTCCGAAGAACGGTTAAAATCAATGCCATAGAAGCAGGGAAATCGATGCGGCGGGCAAGAAATCATCAGATGCACTTCTCTAACTCCGGCCTTACGCAAATTGCGCACCCTGATCTGCGAGGTGGTCCCGCGCACGATAGAATCATCCACTACCACAATTCTTTTTCCTTTGAGGACATCGGGCAACAAATTAAATTTAACCCTGACGCTTAGATCCCGGGTATCCTGAGCCGGCTGAATGAATGTCCTACCTACATAGTGATTGCGGATTATCCCCATCTCCAGCGGAATTCCCGATGCCGCGGAATACCCCAAGGCCGCGGAAAATCCGGAATCAGGCACCGGCACTACCAAATCTGCCTTGATCGGATGCTCCTTAGCCAGCTGCTCGCCGAGCCGGCGCCTTACCGTATGCACCGTCTGGCCGAAGACAATGGAATCGGGACGGGAAAAATAAACATGCTCAAAGATACAGGAAGCCCGGCGGTTATGCGGTCGCAACGCTTTAGGCTTGAGGCTGCGTAAGCCGTCATTAGTGATAATCACGGTTTCTCCCGGCTCTACTTCCCGCACATACCGCGCCCCGATCAGATCAAAAGCGCAGGTTTCCGAAGCTAAACAATAAGCCTTGCCTAATTTACCTAATGCCAAAGGACGAAAACCCAGCGGGTCGCGCACGCCGATCAGCTGGTCGGTAGTCATGAACAACAAAGAATAAGCCCCTTTGATCCGCTTCAAGGCATAGAGTAAGCTCTGTTCAAAATTATAAGTCTTAGCCCGGGCCATCAGATGAATGATGATCTCGGAATCCGTAGTGGTTTGAAAGATCGATCCGCTGGCCTCAAGCGACTGGCGCAATTCTAAAGAATTCACCAAATTGCCGTTGTGGGCGATACAAATAGAGCCCTTGGCGTAATCAATCAATAGCGGCTGGGCATTTTTTAAAACGCTTGATCCGGTGGTCGAGTAGCGCACGTGCCCGACTGCCTTGTCCCCTTTCATCTTATTTAAAAGGGCTTCATCAAAAACTTCGCTGACTAAACCGGTGGCTTTATGAACAGTCAGAACGCCCTTGTGGTTGGCCACAATTCCGCAGGCCTCCTGGCCGCGGTGCTGCAACGAATACAACCCCAGATACGTCAGCCAACTGGCTTGAGCATGGTTGCTGATCCCGAATAACCCGCAATATTCCCGCGGCTGAACACCCGGACTACTTCGCACATAGCGCGCTTTTCTCATCATATACTCCGCTCTTATCCGGCTCTCTGCCGGTCCAGCAATAGGTGCATAATTTTTCTCCCGGCAAACCGATTGCCGCGATCATGTCGGAAAGCTTCTGATATCGCAGGGTAGTTACCCCCAGATCCTTAGCGATCCAATCCACCATCTTTTTATGCTGCGGGGAATCTTCGTCAAGATAAGGCGAAATATCCGTAGCATCTTTACCCTCAATGGCCCGAATAGCCCGTCGGGCTGCCAACTCGGCCAAGGTCCGGGTAGAACAATTGAATTTACACGGGTACATGAGCGGCGGACAGGCGATCCGCAAATGGATTTGTTTTGCCCCGCATTCCTTAAGCTTCTGAATGGTATAGTTCTTAAGCTGGGTCCCCCGGACAATGGAATCATCGCAAAAGACGATCATCTTATCTTTAATAATCTCCGGGACGGGGATCAATTTCATCTTGGCGATTAGATCGCGCCGCTCCTGAGAGGCAGGGGTATAACTGCGATCAAATCCGGGAGTATATTTTACCAGGGGCCGGCGAAGCGGCACCCCCGATTCCATCGCGTAACCTATCGCGTGGGCGGTACCCGAATCGGGTATCCCGGCAACCATATCCGCCGCGGCAGTATCATTCTTAGCCAACATCGCCCCGCTGCGCTCCCGGGCGACTTCAACATTAATTCCCTCATACGCGGAAGCCGGGACACCGGTATAGATCCATAAAAAAGAGCAGATCTGGT
Source organism: Candidatus Omnitrophota bacterium (assembly GCA_041308885.1). Taxonomy (GTDB): domain Bacteria; phylum Omnitrophota; class Gorgyraeia; order Gygaellales; family Profunditerraquicolaceae; genus JBFZAQ01. Next base: position 22,787 of record JBFZAQ010000203.1, read on the forward strand.
TAGTCTTATTCTCTTTGCGCCTTTGCTGAACGCCTTTTCCATCAATGAAGATAATCTCGCCCGGGGCAAGAAATTTCCGGATCTTAAAACCCAGATTATGAAACGCTGCCGACTCGCTGGCCACCGCCCAATCACCGCTTCTTTCCCCAACCACCAACGAAAAATACCCCAACCTATCCCGGGCGGCATATAGGCCTTCTTGAGTGAGTATCAACAAGGAACAAGAACCCTCTATCCGGGAAAATAAATACTCTACCCCCTCAACAATGGACTTCCCCTTCAAGATAAGCTTGGCGGCCAACTCCGTCGGGTTTACCCGGCCGTCAGCCATCTCGCTGAAAGACTTTCCGTCTTGATATAATTCTTCGGTCAGCTCCCGGGCGTTATCAATAAAACCGTCGGTAACTATGGCAAAGGAGCCGAATTTGGAATGCATGCACACCGGCTGCTCGTCGTTAGCGCTGATAACGCCGATCCCTTTATTCCCCGGCAAAGATCTGTAATCGCCGTAGAATTTGGATTTAAACTGGCTGCCGCGGATATCATGGATCTTGCGTCTTAACTCGGCGCCCCACACGGCCATCCCGGCAAACTGCGTGCCTAAATGCGAATGATAATCCGTGCCGTAATAGACATCTTCACCGCAATCTTTTTTTGCCACCACGCCGAATAATCCGCTCATTTAAATACTCCTCTTATAATAATTCCCGAGCGTAAGCTACGCCGTTCTTAAAAATTAATGACCCGTCGGGTGCCCACCGGCATTTTTTACCCGTCCACCGGGGATGCTGGTTCGGTTGGATATGCCGCTCGGGATGAGGCATCAGCCCAAGGATCCTGCCGGTTTCATCGCAGATCCCGGCGATATGCTCAATAGCGCCGTTAGGATTAATGGGGTAAGAACCAGCCTGGCCATGCTCATCGCAATACCGGAACACAATCTGCCCATTTTCCTTAAGCCGTTTTAAAACGAGCGCATCTTGAACCACAAACTTCCCTTCCCCGTGCGCCACCGGCAAATAGACAACTTCCGGCAAATCCTTTACCCACACGCATTTTACTTGCGTCTTGCGTCTTGCCTGCCTGCCGGTCAGGCAGGCGTCTTGCGTCTTCAAATAAACCCACCGATCCTCGAATTTCCCCGAATCATTGATAATCAGGCTGGCTTCCTGCCGAAGCTCCGGGTTACCCGGCAGTAATCCGCTTTTAACCAATACCTGAAAACCATTGCAGATCCCGATGATCAGCTTGCCATCGGCAATAAAGCGTTTAAGCGGGCCCAAAAGCTTGCCCTTAAGCTCATTGGCCAGAATCTTACCCGCCCCCAGATCATCACCGTAACTAAAACCACCGGGAAATGCCAAAATTTGGAATTCATCCAGCTCGCGCGCTCCGGAAACCAGGGCATTAACATGCACCAGATCGGAATCAGCGCCCGCCTGCTCAAAGGCAAACGCCGTTTCTTGGTCGCAGTTAGTCCCCGCGGCGCGCAATACGCAAACTTGAGGTTTTCTCGCCATGTTAATATCTCGCCGCCATTCTAAGCAACACTCCCAATTCGTCATGCTGAGGCCGCAGGCCGAAGCATCCAACGCCATTCTGGATCCTTCGGCGCCTGCGGCGCCTCAGGATGACCAGACAGAACTTTCAACCTACATACCCTGCGGAATCCCTCTGTGATGATGCGCATAAAAACTCTTAATAATCTGCACCACTTCCTTAGGATTGTCGGTAACGGTAAATATCTGCAAATCTTCCTGACTGATGTTACCGTTTTTTAACACCGTGGATTTTATCCATTCAATCATCCCTTTCCAATACTCTTTTCCCATGAGAATTACGGGAAAACGGGGTATACGTTTGGTCTGAATAAGATTGATAGCTTCGGTAAATTCATCCAGGGTGCCGTAACCGCCAGGCATGATCACAAAGGCTTTGGCGTATTTGACAAACATTACTTTACGGACGAAAAAATATTTAAACTCCAATAACAAGCCAACGAATTTATTCGACTTCTGTTCCATCGGCAGTTCAATATTCAAACCTATCGACTGCCCGCCGGCGCGCCGGGCCCCGCGATTGGCCGCCTCCATCATCCCCGGTCCGCTGCCGGTAATGATCGCGTAGCCTTCCCTGGCTAAAAGAAATGCGGTTTCTTCGGCTAACTTATAGTATTTCTCATTCGGCGCTTTCTGACGGCTGGAACCAAAAAAAGATACGGCCTTGCCGACCTTCGAAAGGATCTCAAACCCTTCCACGAATTCCGACATAATTCGGAATATCCGCCAGGTGTCTTCGGTGGTAAAATCATCCTTGAGCATCCTATGCTTAGCCATAAATACCTCCGGTAAAATTTCCAATGACCAAGTCCCAAATCCCAATGAATGACCAATTACTAAATCCCAATTGAATATTGGTCATTGGGATTTCATTGGGATTTGGGGCTTGGAATTTGGTCATTAAATTACTATAATTTTTTTCCGCTTACCAGCGTAACGGTCTCTGCCAGGCTTCTTTTAACTGCGCGATATCGGCTTTTACGCACACTTTGCCGTTCAAACCATGGACGGTAAAATATTCCTTATCGGACAGGCAGCCGATTAACCCCAGCGGCACGCCGGTTAACGCGCGCTCAAATTCTTTCTGCTTGCTCTTTTCCACTTCCACGATAAATCGCGAATTAGACTCCGAGAACAACAAAACATCATTTCTTACGTCCTGCGTCTTGCGTCCTGCGTCTTGCGTCCGGTATGGGATTTCTCCGGCAAACATCTCCATCCCCAGCCCTCCGGCAAACGCCATCTCCGCGGCGGCCACGGCAATGCCGCCCTCCGAACAATCATGCAGGGAGCTGACCAACCCTAAGGCTGTAGCCCGGTTTAAGGCGGCAAAAATCTTAATCGCCACGCTACAATCAACCCGCGGCACGCTGTTGCCCAGCGCCCCAAGCAAAGCATAATACTGCGAACCGCCTAATTCTTCTTTCGTCTCTCCGACGGCATAAATCAGGCCGCCGGGGCGCTTAGCGTACATGGAAACTGCCTTACGCGCGTCCTCCATCACCGCTATGGCGCTGATCAAGAGCGTCCCCGGGATGGCTAAGGATTTCCCGTGCTCGGTATATTCATTATATAAACTGTCTTTGCCGGATATAAAAGGCACGCCAAAACCCTTGGCAATATCATAACAGCCATAGGCCGCCCGCACCAAGGAACCCAACCGGTCCGGTTTATCCGGATTTCCCCAACAGAAATTATCCAGTATCGCCGCCCGCTCCAGGGAACCGCCTACGGCAATAACCTGCCTCAAGGCCTCGTCAATACAAGATGCGGCCATCCAATACGGATCTATGCCCCCGAAACGAAAATTTATACCGCAGGAAATAACCAAGCCTTTTACCGATCCAAGTATAGGCTTAACCACCGCAGCGTCGGAAGGCCCGTCATTGACGATGCCCACTAACGGCTTGATCACCGATTGACCCTGCACTTCATGATCATATTGGCGGATAACCCACTCTTTGGAACAAATATCATAGCTAGACAACAGCTTCAACAGATACAAGGTCAAATCTTTTTTTAATGGTAATTTTGGCTGTGGATGCCGCTTTTGGGTAAAGACCGCGATTTTTTTAATATCCGGCAGGCCAGCGTGCAAGAAATCCATATCCAGATCGCCCACCTTGCGACCGGAATAAAATAACTCCAGGCGCTTGCTCCCGGTAAACTCCCCGATCACTGCGGCCTCAACGTTCTCGCCGGCGAACAAATCCAACAATTCGGCGAGGTTTTCCTTGGGCACGGATAAGATCATCCGCTCCTGCGACTCGGATATCCAAATTTCGGTATAAGAAAGCCCGCTGTATTTTAAAGGCGCCTTTTCTAGATCAACCCGCACTCCTAAATCCCGGCCCATTTCGCCCACGGCGCTGGAGAATCCTCCCGCGCCACAATCAGTAATGGCGTCATATAAATCGCGGTCGCGGGCCTGCAGGATAGCATCCACCATCTTCTTTTCCTGAATCGGATTGCCGATCTGCACCGCGGAGCTGGAAATAGTTTCGGATTCGTGGGTCAACTCTCCCGACGAGAATGTAGCCCCGTGTATTCCGTCGCGCCCGGTCCGGCCGCCGACGGCCACGACTAAATCGCCGACCTTGGCGCGCTTAAAAGATTTATCCTTAGGCATGATCCCCACAGTGCCGCAATACACCAAAGGATTACCCACGAACCGCTCATCAAAAAGTATAGCCCCATTGACCGTGGGTATGCCCATTTTATTTCCGTAATCCCGCACTCCCGACACTACCCCTTTCATCACCCGCTTAGGATGCAGCGTGCCCTTAGGTAACTTACTAAAGGGATAATCCGGCGGCGCAAAACAAAAGACGTCGGTATTCAAGATCGGCTTAGCCCCCAAACCCGTGCCTAAGGGATCCCGGATAACCCCGCCTACTCCGGTATTAGCCCCGCCGAATGGCTCCAAGGCCGACGGATGATTATGGGTCTCTACCTTGAAACAGACATTATTCTCTTTATCGAACTCGATCACCCCGGAATTATCATGGAACACCGAAACGCACCAGGACTTATTCAGATCTTGAGTAACCTTCATGATCGTGGATTTTAGAAGATTATCGATTAATCTAGGTTTTAGGTTATAGGTTATAGGTTTTAGCTTACTTAATAACTTTTCCCGATATTCTATTTTTCCGCGAAAGGTCTTATGCGCGCAATGCTCCGACCAGGTCTGGGCAATAGTTTCCAACTCGCAATCGGTGGGATTGCGCTTTATTTTCTGGAAGTATTTCTTAATCATGCGCATTTCCGCTAGATTCAAAAACAACTGCCCAGTCTTACTAATTTCCTGCAGTTTCTTATCCGAGGCACCGATTAAATCTACGGTAATCAATTTGAATTTAGGCTCGCTTTTTTCTTTTTCCTGTCCCCTGTCCCCTGACCCCTGTCCCCTGACCACATGCTGTATCAATTTATTATACAGCAGCTTCTCCGTAATCATCTTAAACTGCGCATCCGTAAGCTTGCCCTCAATTATATATTTCTTCGCCGTCTTAAAAGCAGCAACTCCGTCAATGCCGAGATCGCGAATTCCCTTAAGCGCTGATTCTTCCACCGGGTCCATGACCCCGGGGTTATAGGCTACCTCCACCACGCGGTCAGCGTTAATTCCGGAAGTTAAAATGGTAGGCCGATTGATATAGCAGTCTTGAGAAACGGGGTCAACTAACAGCTGGCTGCAGATTGTTGCAACTTGATTTTGGGCAAGCGTTCCGTCTAGAGTATAAACCTGGATGAACCGGACACCCTTAACCGCCTTTACGCCTAGATCAATAATGTCTTTTTTAACCCCCGCGCCAACCGCGTCAAAAATACCCGGCTTATCGGCAATTTCTATTTTCCAAGACATGGAGGCTCCGAGGGAAGTTTAATTCTTTGGGTCGCTTGCTGAAGAAACGCTGGGTTTCTTACGCAATAATTGGTCATCGGGATTCACCGCGCGGAACATCGGCATATTGGCTTCCGTAGCCACATAGATAACATTCGGGTTTTGATTCAGGGTGTTGATCCACAAATAATGCAGATACTGCTCGGTCAAACTTTCGGCGATAATCTCCTGGGCGTCCCGGATGCCTTTAGCCTCTACTCGTTTGCGCTCGGCTTCCTGCGTTTCTTTCTGCAAAATAAATTTCATCCGTTCGGCATCCTGCTCGGCGCGCAGCTTCTGTTCAATGGCTTGGCCGAGAGTCGCGGGGAGCTTCATGCCGCGCAGAAGCACGCTCTCTAAAATAATGCCCCGTTCGGCTAAAATCGCCTTTAAAGAGCTAAGAATGGCCTGGGCCAGCATTTCCCTTTCCGAAGTATACAAAGCCTTGGCTTCGTTTAAAACCGTGATACCCCTGGCCGCCGCGCGGAACTGGGGGATAACGACGATATCTTTATAGTATGGCCCGATAGTCTTATAAATTTGCACTGCCCGGTCAGGATCAATGCGATAAAGTATGGAAAGATCAAGGTTGATAGTCAGGCCTTCTTTGGAAGGCACCGGCATTATCTCCATGGTTTCCTGCGTGCGCACCGAGATCTTGGCTACTTTAGCTAACGGGTTAACCAGATTAAGGCCACTGGAAAGCGGCCGCGGAGAAACTCGCCCGAAGAAATCCACAACTCCGACATATCCGGCCGGGACTACGCGTGCGGAGCTGAATAATATGCCCGCGGCTAAGCCGATAATCGTGGTCACTAAAATCGGCCGAGCCGATCCGGTCTTAGTCACTTGGATAAATACGATACCGATAATGAATCCGAAAGCCAAGATTATCAGCAAACCCATATTATCCTCCTCGGTTAAAAAAATTACCGCCGCGGCCTGCGTGACTTGCCGTATCCTTGAAACGCTTTCCACAACGATGCCGACACCAACCCCACCAGCGCGGCCGCTATCAGCGCCCCCGGTTTAATCCGGCGCTTAATAATTACATAGACCAACCCAATCAGAAAACCAATTATTGTACCCAGAACTATTATAACCATTTTTTACTCACAACTCACAACTCATAACTACTAACTACAGTCCCAGCCGCTTATAAATCTTATCCACATTACGCAAATAGTACTCCAGGGTAAAAATCTCCTCAATCTGCCTTTGGTTAAGGTGTTTGCGCGCCTGCGGTTCATCCAGCAGCAATTGCTTGAAATCTGCCCCTTCCTTCCAGGAGCGCATAGCCAACCGCTGCACAATATCGTAGGCCTGAGTACGCGGCAACCCTTGCTGCATAAGCCTAATTAACACTCGCTGTGAAAAAATCAGCCCCTTGGTCTTAACTAAATTCTCCAGCATTGCCTCGGGATAAACTAATAGCCCGTCGACAACCTGGATAAGCTTCCGCAGCATATAATCCAAGGCAATGGTTGAATCCGGCAAAATAACCCGCTCGCAGGAAGAATGGCTGATATCCCGCTCATGCCATAAAGCGACATCCTCTAAACCCACCAGCGCATTAGCCCGCACGATACGCGCTAATCCGCAGATCCGCTCGCAAACCACCGGATTACGCTTATGCGGCATGGCCGATGAGCCTTTCTGGCCTCGGGCAAACGGCTCCTCGACTTCCCGCACCTCGGTCTTTTGTAAATGCCTGATCTCGGTAGCGAACTTTTCCAATGACGCAGCCACTACCGCCAAAATACATAGATATTCGGCGTAGACGTCGCGCTGAATGACCTGCGTAGATATCGGCGCTGGGCGCAGACCAAGCCGGCGGCAAATGAACTCCTCGGCGCGCGGATCGATATTGGCAAAAGTCCCCACTGCTCCGGACATCTTTCCCACCGATACCGCTTCTTGGGCTTGCTTAAGCCTGGCGATATTACGCTTGGTTTCCTCGTACCACAGCGCCAACTTCAAACCAAAAGTCATCGGCTCAGCGTGAACGCCGTGCGTCCGGCCGATACAAACCATATCTTTATATTTACGGGCTTTCCGGGCTAACACCTCGCGCAGCTGCGAAAGATCCCTTAATAATATATCCGAAGCTTTTGCCAGCTGAACGCCCAATGTTGTGTCCAAAAGATCCGAAGAGGTAAGCCCGCGGTGAAAATATTGCGCGTCAGTTCCTATATATTGCGTGACATTAGTTACAAAAGCCACTATATCATGGTGGGTTTTAGCTTCAATCTTGCGAATCCGGCTGACATTAAAGCGGGCCCGTTTGCGAATGCGGGATAAAGCCGAAGCGGGGATAATACGGCGGCCGACATAATATTCAATAACCAATAACTCTATGTCAAGCATGGTTTTAAACTTAAATTCATCCTGCCAAATGCGGGATATCTCGGGAAAGCTGTAGCGGTCAATCATGACAACTCCTCTCCTCTATTAAGAGTCCTTATTATACCAGGAAAAGAGGGGTTTTCAATAGAATAATGGATAAGGGTGGGAATAAGGGTGGGAATGGGACAGCGGGATAAGGATAACTAAGGAGAGTGCGGCAAGACTAAGGCAATCATCTCTTCCTGTCCAGAACAGACTGAATCATCGGCGATCTTTTTATATTCTTTAGGTTTATGGATAGTCAACCAAATATGGCCGTAAGAACGGATCCATTCCAACGCCGCCCGCTCCGGACCGATATCCCTGCCCACCTTGCTGCTCTCAATCCACTTATACCGCTCAATCTCCTCGGCTACCCGAGGATCATCAAGCAGCCGCAAATATGCAAAAGTGTCCATGGTTTTCTCCTTACCCTAGTTCATTCTGAACCCGTCATTAATTTACCGGCAGGTCTGCGCTCGGAATAACGAAAGGAAACGCTTCGCTATCAACCCGCCACATTGCCGTAAGACAAAAAGCGGGCGAATGCTAAGAAATGATAATTCCGGATTTTTCTGGGATAACCGCAACTTTAGTTGTGATCACTACTGGAGGGTAAGAGCTTTGTTCGCGGAAAATACTGCTTTATAAATATATGAAGACGCTTTATTGCTTTATAGTATCTTACCCGAAAAATTGTTGCCTAAATATACCAGAGTTACGCTGCTTGTCAAGCTATTTCCGGATTTCACCGACGATGAACTATGGCTGCAGCTTTTCGGGATGGTGTTTGACTACATCGGCCTTGACCATATAAATGACGTCTTCGGCGATATTGGTGGCATGATCACAGATCCGTTCCAGATGGCGGGCCACCAGCAGTAACGGCACCGCCCGCGAGGCGGCGGTAATATCTTTGTTCAAATAATCATCAATGAGCTCGCGCTGGACCGAATTGCGCAACAAGTCAGCCTGAGGATCGGACAAAATCACCTGCTCGGCCAAAACGACGTCCTTATTCACAAAGGCATCCAGCGACTCTTTAGTCATCTGCTGGGCCAAGCCGGCCAGTTTGGGGATATCAATCAGGGGTTTAAGCAAAGGCTTACCGGCCAGTTCCAGGGCCCTCTGAGCGATATCCACCGCCAGGTCAGCCATTCTCTCTAAATCAGTGGCAATCTTCATCGACGCGGTAATGAACCGTAAATCCACGGCCATCGGCTGTTGGAGGGCCAGCAAATCCAAACATCGCTCATCAAGGTCATTCTCCAGTCCGTCAATAATCCGGTCTTCTTTAATGACTTCTAGGGCCTGCGCAGCGTTAAGCCCCTTAAGCGCTTCTACCGACTTAGATATGGCCGCTTCCACCGCCGCACCCATCTTCAATATTAGATTCTTCAAATCCGCGAGTTCCTGGTCGAAATGCCTCTCCATGCTTTAGCTCTCTTTCTCCAATAAAGCGACGACTTGGTTTTTTCTCATCCGTCATCCGAATCTCCCGGTAATATAAGCTTCAGTCCGGCTGTCTTTAGGAGCAGTAAAGATATCCTGGGTCCGGGCATATTCAATCAATTCGCCCAATAGAAAGAAGGCCGTGTAGTCGGAAACCCGGGCCGCCTGCTGCATATTATGGGTAACAATAATGATAGTATAATCTTTCTTTAACTCAAGGATAAGCTCCTCAATCTTAGCCGTAGAAATCGGATCCAAGCTGGCGCAGGGCTCATCAAAAAGGATAACTTTAGATTCTACCGCCAGCGACCGGGCAATGCACAAACGCTGCTGCTGGCCTCCGGAAAGCCCCAAAGCGCTATCGGTAAGCCGGTCCTTGACCTCCGGCCAAAGCGCGGCCTTTCTTAAGGCCTGCTCCACTTTAGCCTGAATAAGCGAGCGGTCTTTTTCGCCGTTGACCTTTAAGCCATAACTAATATTATCAAAGATGCTTTTGGGAAACGGATTGGGCTTCTGAAAGACCATGCCGATGCGCCTTCTGACCTCCACCGCGTCAATATTCGTATCCAGAATGTCCCAACCGCTGTACAGGATCTTCCCGGTTACGCGGGTATTCGGGACCAACTCATGCATGCGATTCAACAGCCGGATGAACGTGGACTTGCCGCAGCCCGAAGGCCCGATAATGGCTGTGACTTTATGCTTGCCGATATCCAGCGTGATATCTTTAAGGGCTTGCGTCTTGCCGTAATAAAAAAATACATTCCTGGCCTTAATCTCAATAGTATTATCCATTGACCCCTCTTTGTCGTTGGCGAATTACGATGGCTATCCCGGAAATCAATAAAACCATAACTAAAAGGATGAAGCTGCACCCATAGGCAATCGCCGTCTGTTTATCGGGATGAGTGCCTTCAGTCATCAGCGCGTAGATATGATAAGGAAGGGCCATGACTTCGGAAAAGATTGAGCGCGGATACCCGCGCAGGTAAAATGCCGCCGCGGTAAAAAGTATAGGCGCGGTTTCTCCGGCGACTCTACCGATGCTTAATATCACTCCGGTTAATATCCCCGGGAGCGCCGTCGGCAAAACGATATTCTTGATCGTCCCCCATTTGGTAGCCCCCAAAGACAATGAAGCTTCCCGGATCGACTGCGGGACAGCCAACAAGGCCTCCTGGGCCGAAGAAATTATCAAGGGCAAAATCAAAATACCCAAAGTAAGGCTCCCGGAAAGAATGGAAACCCTAAACCCCAGATATTTGACAAAAAAAGCCAGGCCGAAAAGCCCGAAGACTACCGACGGCACCCCGGCCAAGTTATTGATGCTGATCCGGATAATATTCACGATTATCCCCGGCGGAGAATACTCAGACAAATAAATGGCGCAGGCCAACCCTAACGGCAAGGCAAAAATAACCGATCCTAAAGTAAGATACAAAGTCCCCACAATAGCCGGGGCCACTCCGCCTTCGGTCATCCCTAAACGCGGGCCTTGGGTCAAAAACTCCCAGGAGATAATCTTGAGCCCCCGGGAAGCGATGAAAAAAATTATCAATCCGAGAAAAAAAATGGTTGCGGCGATACATAAGAACAACAGCAAGAACCCTGTGTTTTGCACAATATTTTTGGCGTGACGACTACGATAATTCATCATAATTTCCGCCTAACGGCTTAATCCCAACTTAATCCGGAAACGCCGGCTGATCAGTTCGGCCGCGATATTAAAAACAAATGTAGTAAGAAACAGAATCAGGGCAATAGCGAATAAGGCATGATAATGGTCGCCGCCCATAGGAGCCTCGCCCATCTCTGCGGCAACGGCCGCGGTCATCGGCCGCACCGGGACCAGAAGAGAGTGGGGAATAACCGCCGCCCCGCCGGCGACCATCAGCACGGTCATGGTTTCACCGATAGCCCGGCTCATCCCCAGGATAACCGCGGTGGATATCCCGGAGCCGGCCGCGGGGATGATGACCTGGGTCAAAGTCTGCCAACGGTTGGCCCCCACGGCATAAGAAGCCTCGCGAAATGAGCGGGGGACATAATTCAGCGCATCATCAGCAATGCTGCAAACCGTAGGAGTAGCCATAATACCCAAGACCAGGCTGGCGTTCAATCCGCATAGTCCGGTAGGCAGATGAAATGTTTCCTGTAAAAAAGGAGTCAAGACAACCAGCCCGAAGAAGCCATAGACCACTGAAGGTATACTGGCTAATATCTCAATCGCCGGCTTCAAAATGGCTCTTTGCTTATAACCGGCTAATTCGTGCAGATAAAGAGCGCTGCCTACTCCCAGGGGGACGCAAACCAAAACCGCCCCGGCCGTAACCCACGCTGAAGCTAATATTAAAGGCAGGATACCAAATTCAGGAGGCTCAAAAGTAGGATACCAGGCCTGCCCGGACACAAACTTCAGCACCGATATTTTTTTGAAGATCGGCAGGCCTTCTTTAAACAGCACGGTAATGATACCCACCAAAAAAACTAAAGAAGAAAAAGCCAAAACCGTAAATATCCACTTATATAATTTTTCTTTCATCTGGCGATTATAAATAGCGTACCTCGACGCAATAAGCGACGAGGTACGCTTAACCGATTCGACCTGTAATTTTACTTTAGAGCCACAAACCCTTCTTCTTCAACAATATTTTGGCCCTGCGCGCTTAAGATAAAATCCATATACTGCTTGGCAACTCCTTGAGGAACGCCATTGGTATACATAAACAAAGGGCGCCCCACCGGATAAGCGCCGGAGAGAACCGTTTCTTTGGTGGCTACCGCCCCATCAACAGTCAAGGCTTTTACCGCATCAGTTAAATAGCCCAGCCCGATGTATCCGATCGCGCCGGGAGTCTTGGCCACGATAGAAGCCACAGCCTGATTAGACGCCTGCAAAAGAGCATCAGGCCTGACCTTGGCCCCGTTAAGCACGAGAACCCCGAAAGCCTCAAAGGTCCCGCTGGATGAATCACGCGAGATAACCACGATTTTCTCATTTGACCCGCCGACCTGGCTCCAATTAGAGATCGAACCGGTAAAAATACCGGCGATCTGCTTTTTGGTCATATTATTTATCCGGTTAGACGGATGCACCACCACACAGATGCCGTCCATCGCCACGACATGGGCTTTGGGAGACCGGCCGTTAGCCACTGCTTTCTCCAATTCGGTATCTTTAATCGCCCGCGAAGCGTCAGCGATGTCGCAGGTACCGTCAATCAATGAAGCGATACCGACGCTGGAACCCCCTCCGCGCACCGATATGTCAGCTTCAGGATTGCTGTTCATGAACACTTCGGCTGTTTTCTGGGCAATAGGTAAAACCGTAGTTGAGCCCTCGACTACGATTTTTTCAGCGTAACCGGGCCCAACCAGCCCGAATATTACCAACGCCGCTGCAGAAAATATTTTTACCCCTTTCATCTG
>JBFZAQ010000204.1:0-3340 GCA_041308885.1 Candidatus Omnitrophota bacterium
TTGAAGAATTAGCTGCCGGCCAATTTTTTAATTTAGAGTATCTTATCATCTACGCCTATAAATTAATGATCTTATTGCGGTGGGAGAATATTCGTACAGCGGACGGCGTGCAGTTGCTTGAGCAAGCCCTGGCCGCGGATTAATAAAAAAGAGCAGTTGAACAATGAGCCAAATGAGAAAAGGTAATATTATCGGGATTAGCGGGAATATGGCAAGCGTGGCATTTGATGCGCAGGTCATGCAGAATGAAGTGGCTTTTGTGGTGCATGGCCAGGAGCGGCTTAAGTCCGAGATCATCCGCGTGCGGGGCAATACGGCCGAAATGCAGGTCTTTGAGCTAACCCGTGTTATCAAGGTCGGCGATGAGGTGGAATTTACCGGCGAGCTGCTCTCGGTAAAATTAGGCCCGGGGCTGCTGGGACAAATCTTCGACGGATTGCAGAACCCGTTACCGGAGCTGGCCAAGAGTTGCGGATTCTTCTTAAAGCGCGGGATCTATGTTGACCCTTTAAAAGCCGAAGATGCCTGGGAATTCACTCCTTTGCTTAAACCCGGGGCCCCGGTTCGGCCGGGCGAATATCTGGGGTGGGTCACCGAGAAGATCTTTAAGCATTATATTATGGCCCCCTTTGTCCTGCGGGGTATCGGCGAGCTGGTCAGTATCGCCCCTGCCGGCCGTTATTCTTTGGGTCAGGCCATTGCCGCAGTCAAGGACAGCGCGGGAAATCCGGTTGAGGTTTTTTTAACTCAATCCTGGCCGGTGAAGATCCCTATTCGCGCCTACTCCGAGAAGCTTAAGCCTTCGGAGCCGCTGGTGACTAAGATGCGTCTGATTGATTCTTTCTTTCCGGTGGCCCGGGGAGGGACTTATTGCGTGCCCGGGCCATTCGGGGCAGGCAAGACGGTATTACAACAGTTGACCAGCCGGCATGCGGAGGTGGATATCGTGGTCATCGCGGCTTGCGGCGAGCGGGCCGGAGAAGTAGTGGAAACGCTCAAGACCTTCCCGCATTTAAAAGATCCGCGCACCGGGCGCTCGCTTATTGACCGGACCATCATTATTTGTAACACCAGTTCCATGCCGGTGGCCGCGCGCGAATCCAGCGTGTACACCGCGACTACGATTGCCGAATATTATCGGCAGATGGGGCTGCACGTATTGCTGCTGGCCGATTCTACCAGCCGCTGGGCCCAGGCTATGCGCGAGATGTCCGGCCGGCTCGAGGAGATCCCCGGCGAAGAGGCCTTTCCCGCTTACTTGGAGAGCCGTATCGCTTCTTTTTACGAACGGGCAGGGGTGGTGAAATTGTACAATGGCGCCATTGGCTCGTTGACTATCGGCGGGGCAGTCAGCCCGGCCGGCGGAAATTTCGAGGAGCCGGTAACCCAGGCGACACTTAAAGTGGTGGGCGCTTTTCACGGTTTATCCCGCCAGCGCTCGGATGCCCGGCGTTACCCGGCCATTGACCCGCTGATTAGCTGGAGCAAATATTCCGGGTTTATTGATGAGCAGAAGGGGCAGCGCGGGCATGAAGTTTTGCGTAAAAGCAGCGACGTGGCCCAGATGATGAAAGTTATCGGCGAAGAAGGGACGTCGTTAGGCGATTATATCGCGTATTTAAAAGGGGAATTTTTGGATGCGGTATTTTTACAGCAGAATGCTTTTGATCCGGTAGATGAGTCTACCGCGCAGGAGCGGCAAGTCTATGTTTACGATTTTCTCTTTAATATCCTGGAGCAAAGTTTCAGTTTCCCGGGTAAATCCGAAGCTTTGCATTTTTTTCAGGCCTTGCGCCAGTTATGCAAAGGCTGGAATTCTTGTGCATGGGCAAGCGCCGCGTTTCAACAAACCGAGCGGGAGATCAGCGATTTAGTGCGGCAGGCAGCCGCCGCTTAAAGGACATGCTATGCAGAAAGTCTATACTAAAATTATTCAGATCGCCGGCGATGTGATTACGGTGGAAGCGGATAATGTCGGCTATCTGGAAATTGCCCAGGTAGATACTCGACGCGGGGCATCTTTAGCTCAGGTAATCCGTTTAGACGGCCGGAGGGTTTCGCTGCAGGTATTTGCCGGGAGCAAGGGTATTTCTACCGGCGATAAGGTGAAGTTTTTAGGCAGTCCCATGCGGGTGTCTACGGGGAGTAATTTATTGGGGCGGATCTTTAACGCCAGCGGGGTTCCTTTAGATAAGGGGCCGGCCCTTCAGGAAAATCTCGTAGATATCGGCGGCCCGTCGGTGAATCCGGTCAAGCGCGTTATCCCCAACAAGATGATCCGTACCGGTATTCCCATGATTGACGTCTTCAATTCGCTGGTTGAATCTCAGAAATTACCTATTTTTTCCATTGCCGGACAGCCTTACAATGAATTGCTGGCCCGGATTGCCACCCAGGCCGAAGCCGACATTATTATTTTAGGCGGCATGGGGCTTAAATACGACGATTATCTATATTTTCGGGATACCCTGGAAAGCCGCGGGGCATTGGCGCGCTCGGTCATGTTTGTGCATACGGCCGCGGACCCGACAGTGGAGTGTTTATTGGTCCCCGATATCAGTCTGGCGGTGGCCGAAGATTTTGCCCTTAAGGGCAAGAGAGTTTTAGTGCTCTTAAGCGATATGACGAATTTTTGCGATTCGCTCAAAGAAATCTCCATTACTATGGAGCAGATTCCATCCAACCGCGGATACCCGGGGGATTTGTATAGTCAGTTGGCTAGTCGTTATGAAAAGGCGGTTGATTTTGAAGGTGCGGGTTCAATTACGATTCTGGCAGTCACCACCATGCCCGGAGATGACGTGACCCATCCGGTCCCGGATAATACCGGCTATATTACCGAGGGGCAGTTTTATTTGAAAGATGGGGCTATTGAGCCGTTCGGTTCTTTAAGCCGCTTGAAACAGCAGGTTAACGGGGCAACCCGCGATGACCACCGGACGATCATGGATACCATGATTCAGCTATTCGCCAGTTACCGCGAAACACTGGAAAAGCAGGCCATGGGATTTCAGATGAGCGCTTGGGATAAGAAGCTGCTTAACTACGGCGGGATTTTTGAAGAACAGCTAATGTCCTTAAAGGTTAATATTGCCTTGGAAGAAGCGCTGGATTTAGGATGGAAGATATTAGGTCAATGCTTTGATCCCGAAGAAACCGGGATTAAGAAATCCATGATTGAGAAGTATTGGCCGAAAAAAATAAGTCATTCTGAGTCGCCGTAGGCGACGAAGAATCCAAAATTGATACTTCGCTGCGCCTGAAGTAAGCTTAGCTTGCTCAGGATGACGATCAGAGGAAGCCAAGCATTATTTTAATAGCCTCAAGAAGCCCCGGGATG
>JBFZAQ010000205.1:0-10200 GCA_041308885.1 Candidatus Omnitrophota bacterium
AGCTACCATCATCACAAATAGCCTTAACTCCATCGTAATCCTGAATCTTTACCACCGGCTTACCCAGCAATCGCGAGGGAATATCATCTTTACCGATCTCGGTCCGGTGATGCAGATGTAAATCATCCCGCACATAATAGAATTTCCCAAATTGCTTCTCCATAGCGGTAAGAATCTCAAAAATATCCTTATTGCGATAAACCATCATCTCCAAAAGTAAAAGCCCGGCCATGGTCCCGTCGCGCTCCGGGATATAACCCTTAACCCCCATCCCGCCGGCCTCTTCGCCACCGGCTACAATATCCTCAGTTTCCATAAGATTAGAGATATATTTAAATCCCACCGGGGTTTCATACAGCTTTACCCCCAAATTCGCGGCAATCCTGTCCATCATCGCCGTGCCGCAGATAGTCTTGACTATCCCCCCGGACATGCCCCGGTCTTGATTAAGATGCAGCGCCAATAGGCCTAGTATCTTCTGCGGATGGATAAAAACCCCTCCGGGGGCTACCGCGGCGATCCTGTCGGCGTCTCCGTCTAAAGCAATACCTAAATCAAATTTTTCTTTTTTAACCCTCAACTTCAATAACTCCAGATTTTCCTCTACCGGCTCCGGCCGGCTGCCCGCGAAGGACGGGTTGATATCGCTACGCATAAACTCCAAGCGGATATTCGAGCCTTGAAGAACGCGGGCAATAAAGCTGTCTCCCGAGCCGTACATCGAATCCACGAGGACCTTGAACTTCTTGGGTTTGATTTTCTTAAAATCAATGTAGGAACGCAAAAAAGCAATATAGTCCGAGATAAAATCCTGCTCCTCAAGTTTACCGGCCTTACCCGTATTCTCGGCTATCGGATGTTTATATAGCAAAGTCTCGATTTGCCGCGTAACCTCCGGTCCGGCCGCCCCCCCGGACGCAACCTTGATTTTATAGCCGTTATAAACCGCCGGATTATGCGAGGCCGTAATCATGATCCCAAGATCCAATTTACGATTCTTAACCGTAAAGCTTAAAGCCGGGGTAGGCACAAACTGCTTAGAGATCAAAACCCGGTGCCCATTGTTAGCCAATATCCGAGCAGCAACCTTGGCAAAATAATCGGACATAAAGCGGGTATCGTATCCTACAGCCACGCGCTTACCCTTGCCCAAATAATCGGCAACCGCCTGAGATAAAATCTTTACATTCTTTACCGTATAGGTTTCCCCGATGACGGCTCTCCAGCCGTCGGTACCAAAGGCTATTTCTTTACTATTCATTACGAATCCTCTCTATGGCCTTTCTTTTATTGGGCGCGCCGAAGATATATGAACCAGCCACCAGCATAGTCGCTCCCGCTTTGATCAATTGCGCGGCCACTGCATGATTTACTCCTCCGTCAACAGATATATCCCCCTTAAACATCGAGCGCAGCTTAACCACCTTAGCCAGGGCTGACGGAATGAAGGCCTGACCGCCAAATCCGGGATAGACGCTCATAACCAAGACAAAATCAATATACGGCAAAAAAAGCTTGATCTTATCCACCCGAGTATCCGGATTCAAAGAAACGCCGGCCTGAACGCCGACTTTTTGCAAACGCCGGGCATAAGGTTTAAACTGCGCCGCGCTAATTGTCTCGGCATGCACCGTAATCATATCGCTGCCGGCCTTGACAAAAGGGTCAATATAGGCAAGCGGATCAGCAATCATTAAATGCACATCCAGCGGCAAACGGGTTACCCGGCGGATCGCCGCCACAACCACTGGACCGATGCTGATATTGGGGACAAAATGGCCGTCCATAATATCGATATGTAAAAGATCGGCCCCGGCCTTTTCCACCATTCTAATATCACGGGCTAAATGACTAAAATCAGCCGATAATATCGACGGCGCAACGCGCACTCTCATAATTTTGTCCAATCTCTATATGTCATGATGAATAAAGCTTCTTAGACACTATATAATCATAGGCCTTCTGCGGCACCAGATACCTAAAAGAATGCCCCTGCCTAATCGCTTGGCGAATCTCGAAGGCCGAAATATCTACGGCGCGTATCGGCAAAGTCGTAATATACGAAGGGATATTCTCCAACGGGTAGCCGGGCCGGGTCGCCGCAATAAACTTCACCATTCTTAATATATCCCGCAAATCTTTCCATTCCTCAAGATAAGTCAATAAATCCGATCCAATAATAAAATATAGTTCATCTTTACGATAAAGTTCTTTTAACGCGGTAACCGTATCAATGGTGTAAGATTTCCCGTCCCGCTTTATTTCGATATCCGAGACTTGAAAATACGGATTATCCGCGATGGCCTTAGCGATCATGGCGTAGCGGTGTCCGGCCGCCGCGATATCCCGCGAATCCTTATGCGGCGGCAGGTATGTAGGGACAAAGATCAGTCTACCCAACTTAAGCTTCTCGCGCGCCTCTTCGGCCAGAATTAAATGGCCGATGTGTATTGGATTAAAAGTACCGCCGAGAATGCCAATCCGCATAACATAGCTGTGTAATGTGTAATGTTTAATGTGTAATGTGGGTGTCCAGCATTACACATTACACATAGCACATTACACGGTTCTTATCTGCCCATTCCCAAACACCATATACTTATATGTCGTCAACTCCTCAAGGGCCATGGGGCCCCTGGCGTGTAGTTTGTCGGTAGAGATCCCGATTTCCGCGCCTAGCCCAAACTGATTTCCGTCGGTAAACCGGGTAGAGGCGTTAACATATACGCAAGCTGAATCCACGCCGCGCAAAAACGCCAGGGCATTATCGTAATTCTCGGTCACGATAGAATCGGAATGACGCGATCCGTAATGATTGATATGCCTAATGGCTTCGGTCAAATTAGAAACTACTTTAACCGAAAGAATCAAATCCAGGTATTCGGTAGCATAATCTTTTTCCCGGGCCGGCAATACATCTTTAACGATCTTGCGGGTAAGTTCACAGCCGCGAATCTCCACCTGCGCGGCCCGGAACTTCCGGATCATTCCGGGGAGGAAACGCGCAGCCACATCTTTGTGCACCAGCATTGATTCCATGGCGTTACAAACGCCCGGACGCTGGACCTTAGCGTTAAAACAAATGGCCAAAGCCATATTCAAATCCGCCCATTCATCAACATAAACATGACAAATCCCTTTATAATGCTTGATCACCGGAATGCGGGATTTCGCCGCCACGTGCCGGATTAAACCTTCTCCGCCGCGCGGGATCACCAAATCGATATAAGCATCCTGCTTAAGCAGATCATCGATGGCGCGACGATCGGTAGTGGCAATCAAATTAATAACCCCCTCTTTAATCCCCTGTTTCTTGACTACGTCATTCAGGACATTAAAGATCGCCAGGTTCGAGCGCAGAGACTCGCTTCCGCCGCGCAGAATAACGCTGTTACCGGATTTAAAACACAGCCCGATGCAGTCTGCGGTAACATTAGGGCGCGATTCATAAATAATCGCCACGACCCCGATAGGCGTACGCACTTTATGAATCCATAATCCATTTGGCCGGCGCCAGGCCTTGATCACTTCACCGACCGGATCATGCAACTTAGCCAATTCTCCCAATGAATCGGCCATCTCTCGAATTCGCTTATCATTAAGGGCCAGCCGGTCGACCATCGCTGCCGGAATTTTTTTCTTTTTTGCGGCCAATAGATCTTTACGGTTTTCCGCCAGGATAATCGCCCGCTTGGCAATTAAGCTTTCGGCCATGGCCAAAAGAACCGCATCCTTAGCCTCGGAAGATACCGCGGCTAAATAACGCGCAGCCTCCTGCGCTCGGCGGGCAACTTGCATTATATCCGGATTGACGGCCATAATTTAATCACTTTTGTAGAATAACGATATCATCACAATGAATTACTTCCCGGTTGAAACGCGTGCCCCTTACAGCGTCCAACTGAACGCTGGACAAACCGGCTCGGCCCCGGGCAAATTCTTGGCCATGCAGATCAACCAAAGCCACGATATCCTGCGGCTTAAATACGCCGCTGACAGCCTTAACTCCGACAGCCAGCAGGCTTTTGCGGCTGCCTAAGGCTTTCTTTGCTCCATCGTCGACCGTGATCGTCCCCTTGGGTTTACTCCCGAAAGCTATCCAACGCGCCCGGGAAGCCAGATGGCCTTGCCGCGGCACAAAGATCGTTCCGCAGGCCCAGGGATTTTGCACTATTTGCTTGATGATCCCCGGCCGCCGGCCGTTGGCGATAACACAAGGAATTCCCGAATCCATAACCATTTTGGCCGCGTCCAGTTTAGAAATCATTCCGCCGACACAGGTCTTCTTGCTGGATGGACAGGCCAGAGCCCGGATTGCCGGATTGATCTGGTCAACCAACGGGATAACGGTTGTCTTATCATTTCCCAGAAGCCCCTCGACATCCGACAGAATAATCAACAAATCGGCATTAACCAAATTAGCTACCAGCGCGGAAAGCCGGTCATTATCCCCAAATTTTATCTCATCGGCAGCCACCGCGTCATTCTCATTAATGATCGGCACGGCCCCGGCGCGTAACAAAGCCAATAAAGTATTCTTAGCGCCTAAATATCTTTTGCGATCGCTAAAATCATCCCAAGTCAACAACACCTGAGCCGCATGGCAACCGTATCCTCTGAAGGCGCCGCGATAATGATTGATCACCTCATTCTGGCCTACGGCCGCTGCTACTTGCAGCAGAGAAAGCTCTTTAGGCCGGTCAGATAAACCCAAAATGTCCATCCCCAGCGCCACGGCGCCCGAGGAGACTACGATAACTTCACTGCCCGACGACTGCAATTGGGCGATTTGCGCGGCTGCGGCATTAAAATCGCTAAAATCCAAATTCACGCCGTCTTCGCTGAACAAGCTGCTGCCGATCTTGACTACAACTCGTTTAAAGCTTTTTGCCGACTGCTTCAATTAGTTCCTCCAGACCAAGCTTGGTAAGAGCGGAGATCGGATAAATTTTCTTTTTTACCGACTTGCGAAAACGCGCCAACTGCTCTTGCGCTGCGTCAAGATCCATTTTATTGGCGGCCAAAATCTGCGGTTTCTTAAATAAATCCCTGCCATACTGCTTAAGCTCGGAGTTTATGGTCTTATAATCCCTGACTGGATCTCTGCCCTCGCCGGCCGACATATCAACCATATGGAGAAGGACTTTTGTCCGCTCCACATGACGCAGAAATTTATCACCCAATCCCCTGCCGCCGGCTGAACCCTCAATAAGGCCGGGAATATCGGCGATCACAAACGGTTTACCTTCCCGGCGAACTACCCCTAAAACCGGGGCCTTAGTGGTAAACGGATAAGCGGCGATCTTCGAATGGGCATTAGAGACCTGCGTAATCAGCGTGGATTTACCGGCATTAGGATAGCCTACCACGCCTACATCCGCAATCAACTTAAGATCCAATATAATCTCTTTTTCTTCCCCGGGGCGCCCGGGCGTAGGTTCGCGGCGATGGGTATTGCCAACACCGCCAATCCCCCCTTTAGCCACAATGACCTGATCTTTATCATGATCTAAATCGCGCAAGATGCAGGCAGTCCCCGAGTCCCGAATCTGAGTGCCCACCGGCACCCGGATAATGACATCTACGGAGTCTTTACCCTTTTGGTTCTTTCCCGAACCATGAGCCCCATGCCTGCCGACAAAGTGCCGGTTATATTGCAGATCTAAAAGGGTATGCAAATTTCTATCCGCGGCGACTATAATATCCGCGCCCTTACCCCCGTTACCGCCATCGGGAATTCCGCCGCGGGTATACTTATCCCGATAAAAACTCCGGCACCCCCTCCCCCCGTCTCCGCCCTTAACGTAGATTTTTGCGGTATCGATGAACATTCACTACCTCGTCATATTAAACCACTATGGCAACATGGAAACATATTGCAATAAATGGAAATATATTGAAATAAATAGAGCCTACTCGACGACGAACTTCAATGAATTTCTACTTATTTCTATGAATTTCCAGGCTGATTTTTTAGAGTGTTATTTCCGTAATCTTCAGCGCCAAAAGATGCTGCCGATGCCCCTTGCTCCAATGGGAAGACTTACGCCGACGATACTTGAAACAAACCAGCTTAGGCCCCTTGGTCGGACCCTGCACCGCCGCCACAACTTTGGCGTCTTTGACATAAGGTGTGCCAATTTCGACCTTTTTATCCTTGGAAATCAAAAGCACCTTATCAAAAGTTACCTCATCGTCCTTAAGCCCGGCAATTCTTTCGACTTCAATACAATCACCCTTCTTCACATTGTACTGTTTTGCCCCAACCTCAATTATTGCATACATTTGTAATCCTCCTTAGACTGATTAATTTGCAAAGACAGCAATATATTATACACTATAAAAGCCTAGGGTCAAGGTTAAATTACGAAACAGCGGTAAGCTTGACTTCTTCTACATGCACCGAAGGATCAGAAACAAGGCTGATTTTAGTGCGGTATCTTCGCTCAACTCCCAAAAGTCCGGCTTTATCCTTAAGGATCTCTGCCGCTACGCTGGGGTGCAGAACCAAATTGACCTGCCGTCTATGCTTCGTTTTAAAGAAACTCCGCAATTCCTTTAAAGCGTATATGGCCATAGTCACCGAAGAGCGCAATTTCCCTTTACCGTGGCAATAAGGACACTGCTGGTAGGTCATAGTCTGAACCGTATTGTGGACGCGCTCGCGAGTCATTTCCACCACGCCAAATTTAGAAATTCCCAGAATATCATACTTAGCCCGGTCCGGCTCAAGACTGGATTTCAGCACGTTTAAGACCTGACGCCGGTGAGATTCCTTTTCCATGTCGATAAAATCGATAACAATGATCCCCCCTAAATCACGCAGCCGCAACTGGTGGGCAACTTCGATGGCCGCTTCGCAATTGACCTTAAACGCCGTCTCCTCCTGGCTAAAACGATCTTTGAACCCGCCGCTGTTGACATCGATAACCACCAATCCCTCGGTCGGCTCAATCACGATATGGGCCTTGGACTTTAAATATACCCTGGTATCAAAAGTCTTGCTAATCTGTCTTTCGATATCCTTATCCAGAAAAAGATCTGCGCCTTTATATAACTCGACTTTGCGCACCAGATAAGCCAAAAACGACTTCATAAACCGCTGAATCCGGTAAAACTCATCCTTGGAATCCACGATCAGCCGCGTTACGTCATCGGTAAAAGAATCCCGGATAACCCTTAAGACCAAATCATATTCCTCATAGATCAAGCTTGCCGGCTTGGCCTGCTGCACATTCTTTTCGATGCGTTTCCACATCTTGCGCAAAAAAAAGGCGTCGCGATAGATCTCCTGGCGCGACTTTCCGCAGGCTGCCGTACGCACGATAAAACCAACATCCTTAGGGATGCGCGGCTCATGCAAGATTTCCTTTAGCCGCTTACGTTCGGTTTCATCCTCGATACGCCGGGATATCCCCACATGCTTGGAAGTCGGCGTCAAAACGATGTATCGGCCGGCTAAGCCAATGTTGCAGGATAACCGCGGACCTTTAGTGCCGAATGATTCCTTAACTACCTGGACCAGAACCTCCTGCCCTTTTTTTAGATCTTTCGGCTTGGCATCGCGGGTATCCGCGACCTCAAAAGCATCTTCAATCTCGGAAAGGTACAAAAACCCCTTCTTGGGCAAACCGATATCCACAAAGGCCCCGCCGATCGAAGGCAAAACAGTATCAATCCGGCCCTTATAAATATTACCCACGATAGTCTTATCCTGCGGACGCTCGATATAAAACTCTTCCATCCGGCCCTGGTTGGTTACCACTACCCTTTTCTCTTGATGTTCATCATTAATTAAGATCTCTTTAGACATATCTAAATTCTCACCTCATTGATAGTTATTCCTTCCGGCAGCTCCCGCTGCAGAAGCTCAATAAACTCGGCTGCGCGCATTTGATGGGTCAATAAAATCACCCCTTCTTCCCGCTCGCTCTCCAACCCAAGCTTCAACGCCCTCTGAAGGCTAAGCTTCGGATGAGGGTTAAACCCCTGAGTGATCTTAAGCGGCAGGCCTGCGCGCCTAAACGCCCGCGTAAACAGGCGCATTAAATCTAAATGCGAAATATATTTCATCTGTTTGTGCTTGCTGAAGCTAAATTGTACTTTATAATCCATGATTTTACCAGAAAAAAAAAGGACACTTAAATTAAGCTCGCAAAGAAGTGCCCTCTCCTCTGGTCCTACTTTTTGACCGCTTCCTTGGCCGCTTGCTCGGCAGCTTCCTTGGCCGCTTGCTTTGCCGCTGCCTTGGCCTCTTGTTTGGCCGCTTGCTGCAGCTTCTTTTTCTTCTTCGCCTGCTCATGAAACAACTTTTCCATTAAGGCTATCTCCCTAGCCTCCTCGGAATGATCCTTAACAATCCTCGCGCTGATACAAATCAACAAATCAACTTTTTGCGTATCCACGGTATCCCGGCTAAAAAGCAACCCCAGAATCGGAATTTGCCCCAGAAACGGCACGCCTTGACGGCTCTTGCTCTTGATATCTTTAAGCAAACCTCCGATAATCACTGTCTCGCCGTCATTCATGAGGATCCGGGTTTCCGCCTCCCTAGTCTCGATAATCGGGTACTGGGCAACTCCCGTGCCTCCGAGGGTTTGAGTATAGGAAGTAACCGCCGGATGAACTACCATATTGATGGTATTATCCGCCCCCACTTGAGGGACAACATTCAGCTGAATCCCGATATCCTGATAATAATCCAATGACACCGTGGTCACCGTAGCGCTCGATGACGAAGAAGTAGTATCCTGCTTTAAAATAGGATACCGGGTACCGACCAAAATCGAGGCTTCTTGATTGGTCAAGGCAATGACCCGGGGAGCCGAAAGCGTATTGGTATTAGCGTCTTCTTCCAGCGCGTGCAGCAAGACCGAGAACTGATCTCCGGTAACTTTCTGATACAACAAAGCAAGCCCGGTATTAAACATAGACGTGGTTACATTCCCGGCGATAGTGGAAGATTTAGCCCCGAATGCCGCCGGAGTCACCTGCGATGACTGCATATGCCCGCCGACTTGTGACTGAGTAGTCCCGTTAAGGGTCGAATAAGGAAGAGTGGTTATCGCAGTCGAACTGGCTCCGTCGGTTCCCGTCCCCCAATCGAACCCGATATCCTTGAGTTTATCGATGTTAACTTCCAGGATCTTGGTCTCGATAATAATCTGCTGCGGCTCGGCATCGATCTTGGCAATTACCTTGCGCAACTTTTCCATGTTACTGGTAACATCGCTGATAATCAGCACCTTAGAGCGGCTCATCTTCTCCTCACTGACCCGCTTACGCTTGCCCAGCGTCTCCCCGCCGAATTCCCACCCCGCCTGACCGGTCATCTCCAGAATAGTGATCTTGCCGCGCGCCGTCAACTGCGGATCGAGGGCTTTTTTGGCATCCTGGGCATCCAAATATTTCATAATAAATACTTCGCTGACTGTCGGCTGCACCTGCGCCAGATCTTTTTCCTGCTTTTTTTGAGCGGTCAGATTTTCAATCGGGGACACAATAATGATATTGCCCTGCCGGTCGAATGCGAAACCGTTGGTTTTAAGAATTGCGTCCAGCGCCCGGTCCCACGGGACATCATTCAACTTGATCGTTACGTTGCCGATAACCTCAGGCGTGGCTACGATATTGACATTAGCTTTCATGGCGATGATCTTAAGGACGTTACGGATATCGGCATCCTTAAAATCCAACGAAATATTCTGGGTCAACTCCTCGACTCCGGGATCGTTGTAGATTGCCGGCTGGACTTCGCCCTCAAGCGCCTGCGCGGAATTCAGTTCAACCGGCGATATTTCATCCGCCACAGCTTGCTCGGCCTCAGCAGCAACTGCGGGAGATTCTGCTGCCTGGTCAACGCCTGTATACGCTTGCGGTTCATCCTCCGCCCTGATACCGGTCGCTGCGAGCGTGAGAAAAATAAAAGAAATAAAACCGATGCGCGCTTTGCTTAACCCCCGTGCGTAAAACATAACTATTCCTCCTCCTTCGTCAAGAGAAACTCTTCCGTCTCGCCTTCGCGGATAAAAATGACCCGGTCTTCCATGATCTTCAACACTTGGTAATCACCGATGCGGTCGCCGACTTTTAGAACCGCTCCATTAACTGCCACCAAGGACAAACCATCCTTGTCAAAAACTACCCCTTCCACATTCAACTCGGTAGTCTCATTTTCGTCAGAAAGCTCTACTTTGATCA
>JBFZAQ010000206.1:0-9221 GCA_041308885.1 Candidatus Omnitrophota bacterium
CAGGCGGTCAAAGATGTTATCCGCGAAGGCCGCAGCGTCACCTATGATTTGAAAGCCGATCGGAATGACCCGTCTAGCGTGGGTACCAAAGAGATGGCCGATGCGGTTATTGCCAAGATTAGGAATTAGGCCCACTATGCCCAAAATCTCGATTATCGGCGCAGGAAACGTAGGAAGCCTGTCGGCATTACGTATTGCCGAGGCCGGCTTGGGCGAAGTGGTCCTGGTGGATGTGGTTAAAGGCCTGGCTCAGGGCAGGGCCTGCGACCTGCAAGACGCGCGGGCATTGCTAAAGAATAACTATTCCATTCACGGAACTGATGAAATTAATGAGATTCAAAATTCCCAAGTCGTAGTGGTTACTGCCGGTTTAACCCGTAAGCCGGGAATGACCCGTGAAGATTTACTAGCAAAAAATTCCGCTATTCTTAAAGAGGTTTGCTGGGCCATCAGGACGAAAGCCCCGGATTCAGTGGTGATCGTGGTTACTAATCCTTTGGATCTTATGACCTATTTAGCTTATCAGGCTACCGGTTTTGCTCCGGCAAAAGTTTTCGGCATGGGTTTGACCCTAGATGCTTCGCGATTCGCTAATTTGATTAGTGCCGCTTTAAAGGTCCCGCCGGCGCAGATTGAGGCAGTAGTCATCGGCAGTCACGGAGAAGCTATGCTTCCTTTGCCGCGATTGACCAGGGTTAACGGTGTCGGATTAGAGGAGTTTTTCACCGATGCCCAGATTGGGGAGTTGATTCAGAAGACTGTCGGCCGGGGCCAGGAGATCGTGAGCTTATTAGGCAGCGGCAGCGCTTATTTTGCTCCGTCGGCCGCGGTAGCCGATCTGGTGCGCAGCGTTGCGCAGGATGATTTGCGGGTCCATGGCGTGTGCGCTTATCTCAACGGCGAGTATGGGATTAAAGAGACTTATATCGGGGTGCCGGCGCGTATCGGCAGAAACGGTGTGGAGCAAATTATTACGCTGGATTTGGATGATCCGGAGATAAAATCTTTAGGCTTGGCCGCCGATAAATTGCGTTCACAATATGCAAAAAACCTGTGATGAATTATGATCTGGCAATAATCGGCGCTGGATGGGCGGGCTTCAATGCGGCGCTTGAGGCGCGGTCCCATGGTAAGCGGGTTTGCCTAGTCGACCAAGGCCCTATCGGGGGGACTTGCTTAAACCGCGGTTGTATTCCTACCAAAGCCCTAATTCAGTCGGCAAAAATCTTATCACTTTGTAAGAAAGCTAATATTTTTGGAGTCGCGGGGATTGAGCCTAAGATCGATTTTGGAGTAATTCAGGCCCGCAAAACGGCAATCGTCGATCAGCTGCGCCAAAGCATGCACGGAGCGCTTAAGGGCATTGATTTTATTGCCGGATCAGCGCAATTTAGCAGCGTTAATACCCTTAACGTTGCTGCCGGGCAGGTAAAGGCGGCAGCTTTTATTATTGCCTCCGGATCCCGGCCTATGCAGTTATCGGGCCTTCCTTTTGACGGGAAGAGAATTATCTCCAGTGATGAGATCTTGGCTCTAAGTGAAATTCCCGAATCCTTGTTGATTATAGGCGGGGGAGCGATTGGCTGCGAATTCGCCAATCTTTTTTCTGATTTTGGCACTCGGGTTACTATCGCGGAAAAAATGTCCCAGCTTCTGCCCGGCGAAGATGCCGAGGTGGCCAAAAAGCTGGAGACAATTTTTAAGAAAAAAGGTATCCTGGTCAGGACTAATACCGACGCTTCCGCTTTGGCCGGTGACGACGCGCAGTACATTTTGGCAGCTGTGGGAAGAAGCGCTTGCATTGATGGCTTGGGACTTGATACAATAGGGGTGCGGATTGAGCGCGGCAAGATTATTGTTAATGAATTCTGCCAGACTAATGTCATGCATATTTTTGCGGCCGGCGATGTTACGGGTAAAATGATGCTGGCCCATTATGCCGCTTATCAGGGTAAAATAGCCGCGCTGAATAGTTCGCGGCCGATAGAGATGCGTAAAGCCGATGATACGGTTGTCCCCGCCTGCGTATTTACTCATCCGGAGATCGCCGGTGTGGGCCTACGCCGGCAGGAAGCGCAGGCCAAGGGTATATCTGTACGGGTAGATAAATTTGATTTTATGGCTTCGGGGATGGCCCGCATTCTTGATGAGCGCGAAGGATTTCTCAAGATAATATCCGAAGTTCCCGGCGGGCGGATTATCGGAGCTTCAGTCATCGGGCCCTATGCCACTGAATTAATCGCCAGTTTGGCGATTATGGTCCGTAACCGCTTAACTTTGAAAAATTTGCAGGAGACGATTCTGGCGCATCCGTCAATTTCGGAGGCACTTGGTGAGGCAGCCGCGCGCGTTGAAGGTTAAAGTCTACGATGCAGGGCTTTTGCATTATCGCGAGTCCTGGTGCCTGCAGCACCGGGTATTCAATCAAGTCTGGCAGCAGGGTTTGGAATCGGCGTTGATCATTTGCCGGCATTATCCCGTAGTTACCCTTGGCCGCCGGGCGTCGCGGGAGAATATCCTGCTTAGCGACGATCAGTTGCGGGTCCAAGGGATTGAATTGCATGTTGTCGACCGCGGCGGAGATGTTACCTATCATGGGCCCGGCCAGTTGACCGTATATCCGATCTTTAACTTGAATCTTTTGCGCCGGGACGTGCATTTTTTCTTGCGTCAACTGGAAGAGGCGGCGATTGATACTTTGAGCGATTTTAATGTCCGGGCCTGCCGCTTGCCCGGGTTAACCGGGGCCTGGGTGGATAATCAGAAAATCGCTTCGATCGGCATTGCCGTGCGGCATTGGATTACCTATCATGGCTTAAGTATTAATATCCAAGAGAGCGACGTGGATAATTTTTATCTTATTCGGCCTTGCGGTATGGATATTGAAGTAACCGCCCTGGAGCGCAAATTGCGCGAGCCGATTTTTATCGAAGACGTCAAGCCGCGGATTTTGGAGCATTTTAAAAAAATATTTGTCCTGGAATATGAAGATGACTTAGCGGCAGACCACCAGCCGCGTAATCGGATAAGACAACAGGAGGTTATGGGATGATCAAAGTGGGCTTACCGGAATTAGGGGAAGGCATAGAAAAAGCTACTATATCATATTGGTATTTTCAGGAAGGCGAGAAGGTTGCCGAGAAAGATGATTTGGTGGAGTTGGCTACGGATAAAGCCACTTTTAATCTACCCAGTCCGGCAGCGGGAGTTGTATCCCAGATATTTTTCCATGAAGGCGACACGGTCAACGTGGGAGAGATTCTGGCGATGATTGATGAGGGGTAAAAAATGCCCATAAAAAATCGCACCGCCGCTTTTTTTCTTCCTATAGTTTTTAGCGGTTGTCTCTTTGTTTCCGGCTGCGCCGCATCCCCCCAAGAAGGCGCCGGGCCTCAGAAAAATATCTCACTCCACGAGCAAATTGCCTTGCTGCAGGCCGCGGTAGATGAGAAAGCCCGGATTATCATCGAACTTCAGGCGGCGCTGGCCCAAAAAGACGCCAAGATTACCGAGCTTAAAAAGAAATTGAGCGGCTTCGGCGTTTTTGAATAGCCGGCGGTTGTCTGGCGGTTGACAATTCTTCATTTTACCTGTATATTCAAAGTAGCTGTATTGCCGGCTGGCGCAGTGTTGCGCTGAGAGCCGTAGATTCCCGCATCAGGAGGAATATGCCGACGGTAGAAGTAGCGGTAGTAATTAAAAAGCCGGCCGCGGAGGTTTATCGGGTATTGAAGAATCTGGAAGATTTCCCCCGTTTTATGGCTGATGTCAAGAATGTCAAGATCATCAAGCGCCAGAATGGCACAGTCGTTACCGCTTGGGAAGTGGATATTGAAGGCGCTCCGGTCTCCTGGAAAGAAGAAGATATTTTTGATGACGGGCTTATGCAGTTGAAATTCAGCATGGTGGAAGGCAATTATCAAATGTACCGCGGGCTCTGGCAGGTGCAGGCGCACGCCCATGGCGCTGTGCTTTCTTTGAAGGCGGATTTTGAATGGGGGATCCCGATATTAGAGCAATACGTCGGCGGTGTTTTGGAAGATAAAGCCCGGCGAGGATTGTTTGGGATGCTGTTGGCAATCAAGAAGCGAGTGGAAAAATAATGTACGATTATGCTTTAATAATTCATCCGACCAATGAAGAGCTCTTGCATAAATATGAGCCGGGGATGAAGAATAAGCCGCGGATCTTGGTTAAAAAAGTGCTGGAATGGATGTCGCCATTTTTAGCCGCCGAGGTAACCGGTTTACATTCCCATCTCGGCCGGACTGCCCGGGGGGCTCTGGTAATGTGTCCTTTGCTGATGGAGCAGATGACTACTTTAAGCCCGCATAAAGTCTTTAAGTCGGTTATGCGCACCCTGGAATTTGCCCAAGGCCTGGGGCCGAAAATCATCGGGCTGACTGCTTACACCGCTTTTAGCGGGAATAAGGGCGCGGATATCGCTAAGGTATTTCCGACGCCTTTAACTACCGGCGCCAATTATTCGATGGCGATGATCCCGGAAGCGATCTTGCGCGGTCTGGATTTTATGGAGCAGCAGATCGGCTCCAGTAATGTCTTGGTCATCGGCGGTAACTCCGGCGTGGCCCGTTATTGCATCGAGATACTGGCGCAGTTCTCGGCCAAGGTCTACGTCAATGTCCATAATGACGAAAAGTTCAATATTTTCTTTTCGACTTTGTCTCAAGAGAAGAAGTCTAGGATTGCCCGGGTCAAAGAATTGAATACCGTGTTGGATAAAGTCAATATTGTGGTGATGGGGACGAATCGTTTTCCGCCGGACTTTGATTTGCGTAAATTACATCCCGGATGCGTAGTCTATGACGCTTCTTACCCGCGCCGCGTCAACGCTAAGGCCCGGAATGATATTCTGGTTATAGACGGAGTTACGGTTGAACCTCCCGGTAAAACCGATTTTTGTTTTGATTTCGGCCTGCCTAAAGGTCTATGTTATCCCTGTATGGCCGAGCCGATGATCCTCGCGCTGGAGCGTAAGTTTGAAGATTATTCGCTCGGCAAAGAGTTTGACGTCGGGAAGATCCGCGATATTGTGCGCCTGGGGGCAAAGCACGGGTTTTCCATTCATAGCCTGACCAGTCAGGACCGGCCGTTGACCCACGACGATATTTTTAAAATCCGCGATAACGCGCTGGAGCGTAAGCGCAGGAAGAAGAGGAAATTTTTCTTACTATGGAGATAGGGTGAATACCTTTGCCTTTATCGGCCATCCTGTCAGTATCGCGCATATCCGTAAAGTCTGGCCCTTGGCCGGAATCCTGCCCGCAGCTTGGATTGTCACAGCGCTAAAAAATTTGCCGCCTTTTAAAATTTCGCACGTTACCGGAATCCGTTCCATTACCGGCAAGGAGATTGACGGTTATTTTATCGCTTGTCCGTTATTGCCCAAACAGATGTTGGATCTCGATACGGATTTGGTGATTGATAAGATTATTGCCGCCGGCAAGCTGGCCGAGAAGCTGGGCGCGAAGATCCTAGGCTTAGGCGGGTATACTTCGATCGTCGGTGACAAGGGGTATAGCATTGCTCAAGGCTTGGGTATTCCGGTAACCAGCGGGAATTCCTATACTGCCTGGTCGGTTTATGAGGCGGTATATAAGGCGGCGATGGCCCGGAGGGTCGATTTAGCCGGCGCTACTTTGGCGGTAGTGGGCGCAACCGGTTCGATCGGCTCGTTGTGCACCAAGAAATTGTCCGGGCGGGTGAAAAAGATTATCATTACTGCCCGGCATCTCGATAGGCTGCAGCGGCTTAAAGAGGCGGTCTTAAGCCTGAATTCGTTGGAAGTGATTATCGAGAGCGATGCGCACGCGGCGGTTAAGGGCGCGGATATAGTGGTGGCGACAACCAGCGCTCCCGAAGCCCTGCTGGATATCGCGGAGTTTAAATCCGGGGCGATAGTTTGCGATGTCTCGGTACCTAAGAATGTGGCGGATAAGGCTCGTTCGCGCACTGATGTCGCGATATTGGAAGGCGGGGTCATAAAATTGCCGTTTCCGGCCCATTTTGGCACGGATACGGGGTTGCCGCCCAATATGGTCTATGCCTGCATGGCGGAAATTATGTTGTTGACTTTAGAAGAGCGCTTTACTAATTATTCCTTGGGTGATAATATAAATATTGATAAACTGGAAGAGATTGCCAATATCGCGGTGCGCCACGGATTCGAAGTCTACGTTCCGGAATAGCCGTTAATTCCCGCATCTGGCGCTCGTTTTAGATGAAGCCATATGCGGGAATTGATAAGGTTAACTGACCAATTCCGGGAATTAAGCTGAATTTTCCGGCAGGACAATTCCCGGAATTGACACGGTAAGACAGCATGAAAATCAAACTTATTGCTCCCGCAAGGAAACCCGAATGGGGAGAGAGTTTTTGGGATATTAAGAGCTGGACGCGCAAATCGCGCTTGTTCGGTATTCCTAACGTCCTAAGAAATCGTAAGCCTTCCCTCGCCACAAACTTAATGAGGATAGTTTATGAAGATTAAGTTGATTGTTCCTCGAGCCAATGCGGGTGTCCTCGGTATGCGGGTACCAAATCTGTTTGGTAAGCAGCGGTATGGCGGTCCGCCGTTATCATTGTTAACGATTGCGGCGTTGACTCCGAGCAATATTGATATATCAATAGTTGATGAGAACGTTGAGAACATTGATTTTAGTGAACGAGTTGATTTAGTTGGACTTTCTTTTAATGTGGCCGGTGCACCTCGAGCGTATGAGATAGCTCGCGAGTATAGGGCGAAAAGTGTTCCCGTGATCATGGGTGGGGTTTATGCTTCTATGCTTTCAGCAGAGGTGCAAAATCATTGTGATACTGTGGTAATCGGCGAGGCAGAGGATGTATGGGGAAGTGTGTTAAAGGATGCCAGCGATAATCGTCTTAAGAATATATATCAATCTAGTAATAATATCGAATTAGCAAATTCACCGATCCCTAGATGGAATTTAATTCGTTCAGATACATATAACTATTGTTCAATTCAAACTACTCGGGGTTGTCCATTCGACTGCGACTATTGTTCTATAACGTATTTATTCGGCAAGCGCTATAGGCACAAGCCTGTTGATAATGTGATTCGCGAGGTCGAAACGTTAAAGAAAATCATGCCTGGAAAGCTAATCTTTTTTGTAGATGATAATTTGATAAGTAATGCTATTTACGTCAAGCAACTATTGCGCGCGTTGATCACGTGTAAAGTGCATTATTCTTGTCAGGTGCCGATAACAGTGGCTAATGACGATGAATTATTAGCGCTATTGAAAGAAAGCGGATGTAGAGAAGTATTTATTGGGATAGAGTCCGTTTCTCAGGGCTCATTGGATAATTTGGGTAAGGGGCGAGTTAACCGCGTAGAACAATATGACGCGGCGGTTAATAAAATATTTTCTTATGGTATTTCAATCTTTGGTTCGTTTATGCTAGGTGGTGACTGCGATGATGGACAGATTTTTAAACATACTGTAAATTTTGTCCAGAACTATAATATTCCATTCGCGCTGATTAATATTTTGGTTCCGCCCCCAGGCACGAGATTTTTTAATCGTTTGAAACGGGAGAATCGGATTATTCATTTTGATTATAGCCAGTATACTGGTGAAAATGTCACTTTTAGGCCTTTGCTTATGGATAGTGATTCGTTGCAGCAGGGTTATTATTGGACACTTCGCCGGATATATTCATACGCTAACATATATCATAGACTATCATATTTGTGGTCAAAGGGAATCTTGCTTAGTAAATCTAAGAGGCTGAGCTTTTATAAGTTTAAAATTTTATCGCTTTTAATGCTTGATTCAGTAATTAGG
Source organism: Candidatus Omnitrophota bacterium (assembly GCA_041308885.1). GTDB lineage: Bacteria > Omnitrophota > Gorgyraeia > Gygaellales > Profunditerraquicolaceae > JBFZAQ01. The sequence goes on from JBFZAQ010000206.1 coordinate 7,830, forward strand.
CTTAAGTTTGATCGTGTCGTTTATTTGATTAAGTGTGTATTTGATTCTCATAGCCCATCTCTTACTCCTATACTATTAGGCGTCAGTATGCATGAATATACTGAGTCTCTTGTGAATAGAATCTCTAAGGCGGCGTAATATGAATATTTATGGATTAACAGCATTAATTGCAGCGTTGGTTTGTATATATTTAGGCATATTTGTGTACTTTAGGAATAGGTCTGAATCGATAAATCGGGTATTTTTGTTTTTAAACTTCGCAATTGCATCTTGGTGCATGGCTACATATATCCAGAGTGTTTATATGGTAAATGTCAAGATGGTAATTAATTATATTAAGTTATATTCTATTGGTTCTTATTTTGTTCCGGCGTTAAGTCTACATTTTGCATTTGCCGTAATACGACGCAAAAAAAATGCAGTTCTTACGGCTTCCTATTTAATTTCCGTGTTATTCACGATCTTCAGTTTTTCGCCCTTCTTGTTGACCGAAACTAAAAGATTTAATCATCATTTTATGGTACAGCCAGAGGTAGGCTATGCGGTATTTACATTGTTCATGATTGTTTGCGTTTCGATTGGCTTCTTATATTTATTTAAGGAGTATCGTGTTTCCAGCGGTTACCAACAGATGCAGTTAAAATATATTTTATTTGCCTGGTGTGTGATAGCTTTTTTGGGCTTAGCTATATATTATGCGCAATTTTACGGAATTAATATTCCGATTCCTCATGATATCTTTGTGATTGGCTATTTTTCTCTACTTACATACGCCATAGTTAAATATAGATTAATGGATGTGAAAGTCGCTGTAACCAGAACTGGAATTTTTATTCTAGTATATACACTCGTACTGGGTATACCTTTTGCCGTTGCTGTTAAATATAAGTTTTATTTAATTGATATTTTTGGCGTCAATTGGTGGGCTGCGCCGTTGGTGCTCATGGCGGCGCTGGCGACTTTCGGGCCTTTTCTTTATATCTTTTTGGAAAGTAAAGCGGAAGCAACAATTCTGAAGGAACAGAAGCGTTATCAGGAAACCCTCAAGCAGGCTTCTATCGGCATGACCCGGATCCGGGATTTACGCCGGCTCCTCGATTTGATCGTTCATATTGTTACCAAGACGGTTAAGATATCTTACGCGGCCATTTATCTGCTGAATAATGAGGCTAAAGAATATGTCTTGCAAGTAAGCCGGGACAAAGGCCGTCTTCCGTTGATTAAAGTCAGCGCCGATAATCCGTTGATTCAATGGCTGGCCCGGCATCGCACCCCGCTCATCTACGAAGAAATTAAGCGTAAGATGCTGGATTCCCAAGATGGCGGGTATAAGCTCTTGGAAGAGAACCTGCGCGTGTTGGATGCGGCGGTAGTTGTCCCGAGCCTTCTCGA
>JBFZAQ010000207.1:0-11085 GCA_041308885.1 Candidatus Omnitrophota bacterium
TGCGGCTGAATCATCGGCGTCAATGAAAAATAAAGTGGTCGTAGGCCCGGACAAAGTTGCCGGCATTAATACTGTTGCCTTCAATAAGCTTCTCCAACATCAGCCCCATGGCGATACAATGATCGATATTCGCGTAAGCAAAAAGCCCCTGCCGGCCCAAGGAAACAATTGTCCCGTAACTCTGTAAATGCCCGAGGACCTTCATTAAATGCCGCGCGTAATCCTTGCGAAATACCGGATAAACCTGCCCAACCCGCCGGGTAAAGACCTCGGTCACATCCCGGCGCCCGAGAAATCCGTGCTTCTCCAAATAGCCGATCGCCTGCTCGAATAATTCCCCATCAGACGTATTCCAAAGCGCGTCATCCTTATAACAGGTAATCTCAAGGCAAACCACGCCCTTCTGGCCGTCGATCATCTCGCGGTCAAAATTACCGATTTCATACATCCGGTTAAAGATCAACCCCTCATCGTAGGTATCGTTAAAATATACCCATGGATAATCGGTAACCTTATCTTTCGCTAAAACCAAATACAGAAATATGACTGAGCGATATCCCAGTGCCGCGGCCGAATCCGCAGCCTCCCCGCCGGTTACGTCGGAAGCCAGGCCGTAAAAACTATCCAGGGGAATCGTATTAATCAAATAGTCCCATTTCAGGTCTTGAGCTATTCCTCCCCGCCGATACCGCAGCCGAGGTCCGGAAAGAACAATATCTTCGACTTCGGCGTTCAGCTCGATACGTCCGCCGCCGGATTCGATCCTGCCGGCCAGCTCCGAGGATAACCTGCCAATTCCGCCCGCCGGGTAATAACTGATGATCGCCTGGGGATCCTCGGGATGCTTCCGGCCGATCCGGATTCCCAAGATACTCCGCGCCAAGAGCGCCAACAGGCTCGGCTCCGCGATACGCTTACGCGCAATAACCACATCCAGCTCATGCGCGGATATTCCCCAAACTTTGCGCGCATATGGGCCAAAGAATAATTCATAGAAGTGCTTACCAAAGCGGCTTTTAACCCAGTCCTCGAATGATTCCTCGGCAGCCGCGGGCTTGAGCTTAATGGCCGTCCGGGCAATAAGATAGTCGATAAAACACCGGAAACTGGTGGCAAAATTAATTTTCTTCAAAGCATCGGCGATGCTGAGCGGATAATTCACCAGCGCTCCGTTGAAATAAATCTTGGAGAATTTAATCGGCATGCGTCTTAGTTCCAGCCCCAGCTCATTCTGAATAAACGGAATCACTTCCGGAATATGGGTGTGCAGATTATGCGGACCGAAATCAAGAAGATACTTTTTATAGGCAAAGGTTGCGGCCAATCCCCCGGCAAAACTATTTTTTTCGAGGACAACCGGAGCAAACCCCTTTTTGACTAAGGTGTAAGCGGCGGTCAAGCCGGTTATACCCGCACCCAGAACCACAACAGTTTTTTTCATTCACCGGCACCTTTAAAATAACCAGCCAGAACTTCGCTATTGATAAGCCGGCTCAATTTTTCCGCGCCCTGATAATTCAAGTGGTCATTGTCGTCGAAATCGGCCAGGGTAAAACGCCCGTCAGCTTGGTAATCATAATATCCGCACCCGTATTCCCGGCAGAGCGACTTTATCTGATCTTCGTTCAGCCGGTCGATTGCCGAATCGGTAAACTTCCGGTAGGTATTGTACACCGGCGGAGAGACAAAAACAACGGCAATATTCCTCTCTTTAAGCCGCTTCAGCAATTGTTCAAGATAAGCGCGATTAGCGGCGTAAAAGCCATTCTTAATCAGCCCGGTATGGAATTGGGCTCGATCTTGACCGGTCAGGTCGTTAACCCGGCGCTCGTCGGATACCTGTACAACCTTCTTCCACCCGTTATCCGCGTACCCTTCGGCAAGATTAACCCGAAAATTCTTCAACGCGTACTGCTGGGCCATGCCGAAACTATAGAGCGCGATCAAACTGTGGGCTTGCGGGTCAAAGACCGAAAAATTTCGCGGACGTACCCCCCAGAAATGATAATAATAATACGCCCTCCACGCCTCGATTGAATCTTCCAGCTGGAAACCGAAAGAAAAATAAGAAATTCCGATAAGGACAACTTTTAACCGCGGCATCTGCTCGGCATAACGTAAGCCCAACTGCGCATCATAATAAAGCGATTGGCTTACATTAGCCAAATTGAACCCCGGACGGGAAAAGTACTCCGGATCAATACCCTGGAGGGCCTGCGAACTCCCCAACACCAACACCTGGAGCCGGCCTAATTGAGATTCCAGATGCCGCCGTTTGGTATTATAGCTGTTCGGGACGTGCCATAAGCGGAACTCCCAATATCCCAGCACCAAAACAACCGGCAGCACCAGGAGAAAAATTTTTACTAGAAGCTTTGGAAGTTGACTGCGCATAAAAGTTAGAATTGAAAATAGATGAACTGCCGATTATCAAATTTACCCAGGACGACGATCCCCAAAATGAAAGAATAATACAAGGCCCAGCGCAGCCACGCCGGCTTATCCGCCAGCATCTGCCTGATACTACCGTGCCGTTGCAGCATATGCACGCACTCCAGGAATATTATTCCCGCTACGGCCACTACCAAATCCGCCTTCTCCTGCTTTAAGAGCAGATCATCAAAAAGATGCTTACCGGCGCTAGGCGAAAATAGGTTGGCGGATACTTTTAAACAGAATTCCGCGACACCGCTGGTCAAATGAGTAATAATATATGCCGCCTCCCGGATGCCGGCCGCCCGGAAAAAAATCCAGGCAAAACAGACCAAGGTAAACGTCAACCCTGCCTGCAGACCGGCATGCAGCCGCGGCCGGCAGGACAAACCGAATATTTGAACCAGCCGACTGCGCAAGAACTTGGTCTGCGCGGAAACCAAATAGTAAAATCCGTGTAAACCGCCCCAGATTATGAACGTCCAGTTGGCCCCGTGCCAAATACCGCTGATTACAAAGGTCAACAGGATGTTCACGCGCCAGCGCGCCTGCGAAACGCGCTTGCCGCCCAAGGGAATATAGACATAATCCCTGAACCAGGTCGAAAGAGAAATATGCCAGCGCTTCCAGAACTCCGGTATTGATCTGGCGAAATAAGGCCGGTTGAAGTTATCCCTCAACCGGAATCCCATGACCTGCGCGGCGCCGATGGCTACGTCCGAATACCCCGAGAAATCACAATAAATCTGGAAAGCGAAAAAAACAGTCGCCAGAATCAGGCTGATCCCCGGATAATCATGCGGCCGGCCGTAGACGGTATTGACAAAAAGCGCCAGCCGGTCAGCCAGCACCAGTTTCTTGAACAAGCCCCAGGCCATCAGCTTAAGCCCGTCGCTAACCCGCCGATATTCAAACTCGTGCCGCTCGTCGAACTGAGGCAATAAATGCTGTGGCCGCTCAATGGGCCCGGCGACCAGCTGCGGATAAAACATGACATAGAGCGCGTAGATCCCGAAGCGGCGCTCGGCTTGCTGATTACCGCGGTAAACTTCGATGACGTAGCTTAAACTTTGAAACGTATGGAAAGACAAACCGATCGGCAGAATAATCCGCAGGGTCTCAACCGGATAATTCCAATGCAAAAAAACCGCCAGGGCCCGCAGGTTGTCATTGATAAAATTAAAATACTTAAAGACCCCCAAGACTAAACAAGTGGATACAATGCTTAAGATCAAATATGCCTTTCTGGTTCTGCCGCGCGAACGCTCGATGAATATGGCGGCCGCATAATCGATGGCAATGGTCAGAAATAAAACCGCGATATACGCCGGGATAAAAGCCATGTAGAAGAAACAGCTGGCTGCCAGAAGCAGCTGCCAACGCAACCGCTGGGGAAGGATAAAATAAATTACGGTAACGATCGGAAAGAAGAAAAAAAATTGCAGGGAATTAAAAAGCATAGATTAGCGGATCCTGCCTACCAACGGACATCGCTCAATTCCGGCGGCAAGTCATATACGGCATACCGCTTAAGCGGCCGCCGGTTCACAAGCGCAGCTTCCCGGGCATACTGATCTGCCGGGACAAAAACCAGGGACTCTTGCCGGGATCGGACAACCCACCTGATGCCCCGGGCTTCTAAATCTTTAAGGATAGCTCCCGGATCCGCATAGGCATCCCAAGCAATAGTATTGCTGTGCCACAAAGAAACCACCGGCCGAATAGGCAAAACGAAATGCGGGACCAGCGAGAACACGCTTATTTCCCAGGCTGCCGCGCTTAACTTATCGGCCTGGGCGCTAAGCTCGGCCAAAGCCGTATTCATATTCGGATAGCGCGCGCCTAAGGCGTCACCTGTATGTATGCGATCCAGCAGCACAGCGGCATTATCGCTTAGGCTCGGCCTTTTAAAGAAACCTCCGTGGTCTAAGATTATCCGCGCCCCCTCGGAGTTCCCGCCCAGTAAAGCCAGCGCGATCAGCAAGGCCGCGCCGAGCGCGGTTGCGCGGGGGTGCACGCCGGCAAACAAATAATGCGTCCCGGCCGCGGCGGTAAACGCCAAGACCCCGATTGGATAACGGTAATACCGCGGCTCCCAATGGCAAACCAAGGCTGTACCCATAACCGCAAAGATACAAAGACTAAGCCAGAAAAAAAGCTCACTCGAGCGCTGCTCATCCGCCCGGCCGTGGATTTGCCGGATAAATAACACCACCGGCAGGAAACAAATCATGGCGATAACGATCTTCGCCGCGTTGATCCCCGGCCAGACAAATAGATAAGTCATATATTTTAGGAACAGCCCCGGGCTGATACCGCCGGTAACCTTAAGAAATGCCTGGGCCTGCTGCGCGGTCCACCCGAATATATTCAGCTTATCGGCGAATAAAGGATAGGTCGGGATCCCGGTGACAAATACATTCTTCAAATACCACAATGAGGCAAAGAATATGGACCCTCCTAAAACCAACAACCAAGCCTTGCGCGCAATCAAAGCGCCTAACATCCGCGGCAGGCCCTTCTGCATCAGGAGGCCGCCGGCCAGCAGAAATAAAAATACGTAAGCAACTTGATATTTATTAGCCATTAACTGAACGCTGAACATCAGCGCCAATAATAAACGCAGCGGGCTCTCCCGGGAACGGGCCTCCCAAAAATTGTAGGCGGCGGCAAATAAAAAGGCAATAACCGCCCCGTTGATCAGCACCCAATGGTTTTCCCCCGAATAAAAGAAATGATCATTCAACGCCACCAGCAGAGAGGCAGCCAGGCCGTAATACCGGTTAAAACGAAAACTGGTATAGCCAAAAACCAGCACTAGCGCAGCCAGCCGCCAGGAGAGATTGACCAATTGGGCAAAAAGCGTCTCACTCCCGAAAAGAGACAGTCCCAGGCCATAGGCCGCCGTATCAAACTGCGGCACAAAAATCATAATATGGTCGGTCCGGCCCCCGATAAGGCTGGTCCCGCCGGCCAGCCAAAGCTTCTGGGTGAATAAATAGCTGGTCAAGGAATCGATGTCCACCAAAAAATAGCAATTCCGAAAAACCAATATGCTTAGGAGGGCGATAAAGGCGATTGCCGGAAGGTCAAAAACCGGCTTTCCGGCCGGGGCGTTATACAGCCAACGCCTGATCTTGGGCTGCAGCAAAAAAACGCAGTTTAACAGGACAACGGCCCATAAAAACGGGGCCTTATACCAGCCGAAAAACGATAGCAGCAGCAACTCTCCGACGATAAAGGTACCGCCGATTAAAAAACACTCGCCGGCCAGGATTGGCCTAGATAACAGCGTCTTGTGTTCCTTGCCGATAAAATAATAAATCCCCGCCCCGGAGGAAAAAACGGCGAGGAGATAAACCAGAAACAGTCCGATTTGGGTTAAATTCATAGTGAAATAATTTTACAATGAATTGCTGATGAAATCAAGTACCGCCGATAATCCGCTTAATCTTCCCGCTTTTGGTTTTGGGCAAAGAGGAAACTACCTGAAAATATTTCGGGACTTTATATTTAGCCAGTTCCTGATAACAAAATATACGCAATCCATCGAGATCGATCTTTTTTTCTTCGCCCACGATATCGGCATGAACCAGCTGTCCGTATTGCGCATGTTCTACGCCATATACCCGCGACCCTTTGACCAAAGGATAGCGGTTCAAAACACTCTCCACCTCCTCGGGGAAAACCTTCATTCCGCAGAAATTAATCATATTTTTAGCCCGGCCGGTAAGATAAAGATACCCCTCCTGGTCAAGCCGGCCGAGATCCCCGGTGTCAAACCAGCCCTTTTTCAAGATTTTGTCCGCTTTGCGCAGCGGCTGAAGGTAGGCGGCAAACATCCCTTTACCCTTGAGCAGAACCCGGCCGATTCCGTCCCGGTTGATACCGGCAAGCCGAAGTTGATAATCGGGCAATACCCGGCCCGCCGATAACACCTTGGAAAAATCCGCCGAGGCGTTCACGGACACCAGCCCCACTTCAATGATCCCATAGGCTTGAGACGGCAGAATCCCGAATGCTTGAAAGAAACGCTTAGCCGTATCCGACGGCAAGGCTATGGCGGTGGATACAGCCAGGCGCACTTTACCCAGGGACTCTTTGGCCAACACATTCATACCGGCCAGCGTATCATAATGAAACGGCGAGGCGTAGATAAAAGTCGGCTGCGTCCGGCCGACGGCCTTAGCCAGAGAACCGGGGAAATCTTCCTCGCAGACAATGATCGTTGCCCCGCGGCGCAAAAACAACAGTATCGTTACGACAAAATGAAAGCTCATCGCTAAGACCCAGAGGATCCGGTCGTTACGGCTTATCTGTAAGGCCCGGTCCGCGGCGTCGGTCCTTTCGATAATTGCTCGGTGAGACAAAATAACGCCTTTGCTGACGCCGGTTGTCCCCGACGAAAAACGGACAAATGCGGCATCTAAACCCCGCAAAAACTTCCGCCTGCGCTCATCGGCCGGCAAAGGATAAAAAATTGACAAAGGCTTATTAAATAGGCCCTGCGGTAGCTTCTCGGTATCAACTCCGGGCAGCGGCCGGGAAATAATCACCGCATCGGGCCGCAGCAAAGCGATAATTTCTTTTACCTCTTCATCGGGGGAATTCTCCGGTATCGGCATAACCACGGCCCCGGCGAAAAGCAGCGCCAGGTTAACAACAATATATTCAATGCCTCCCCGCAGGATTAACGCCACACACGTTTTCTCGCCCAAACCCCGCGCGCGAAATTCTCCGGCCGCGGCCGTAAGGCGCCTGAACAATTCCTGATAACTGATAGTAAAACCGCCTTCAACAACGGCCGTACCGTCGTACCCGGCATTCTCGGCAATTAATGTTTGAACGACATTCATAGTTTTAATTCGGTTTTCCGTAAATAAGTTCGGCTTTGAGCAAACCTCGGTAGTCTTTATAAATCGAGTACAGCGCGAAGATATATCTGGTCCCGCGGAAAACCGCCCGGAAAAAATCGCGCAATGGCACGCGGATACCCTGCAGGCGCAAAGGATTGGCCCGCAGCGCCAGGCTGGTTAACCTGCCAAAATGCTGGTAGAAACGCCGCAGGGGTAACCGCGTGGGCAGAATAGTGTGCATACAGTCATAAAACCGGTAGGGGTCACAGATGAATCTATCCTTATTATCGCTCCAGAATTTAGTGCCCGGAGACGGCGCCAGCACGGTAAAAGTAATCTCCGCGGGGGTTAGGCGCTTAATCTCGTCCTCCAGCCGGCGAAAATCATCGGCCGCGAAATCAGGATGGACGATAAAAGCCGCGTGCAGCATAATGCCCAGCCCTTTTAATATCTTAACGGCCTGATGATTAGTATCTATACTGCTGCGCTTAGCATACTCGGCGAGGCGAAATTCATCGACCGACTCCAGGCCGACATACACCACGTCCAGCCCAGCCTCCTTCCACAATTTAAAGACTTCGGGATGCTTAACGATCGTATCGCTGCGCGCCCAACTGATATAATGCTTACGGATACCTTTCTCTTTAAGCAACTGGGCAATACGCCGCGCGCGCGCGGCATCCAAGAACATTTCGTCATCCACAAAATAAATATGGTCTTGACGAATATGGGAGATTTCATCAACTACGTCTTGCGGATCACGCTGCAGATATTTACCGTTCATTAGATGATGGATCACGCAAAACGAACACGAATACGCGCAGCCCATCGAGGTGCGGATGCTGGCTACCTGCGGGAAAAGATGCTCCAGCCGGCCGGTATCGCTTCTGGTCCAGACGCAGAAATAACGGGATCGCTCGGCCAGCTCGCGCCTTGGCCGCGGGATAGCGCGGACATCCGGATAAGGCGGCGGGCCGGACGCGGCCTTGACCGTAAAATCAGGGGCCGACGGGGCCAAAGCAATCTCCCCAAAATGCAACGGCTCTTTATTCTTGTAACGGCGGATAATTTCGGGCATAGCGGTACCGCCCTCTCCGCGCACCACAAGATCGATAAACGGCTGCTTAAAGTCGGCGGGGACAATGGTCGCATGAACGCCTCCGACAACTATCTTGATATCCGGATTTATACTCTTGGCCTGCCGGCTTAGCTGTTTCACTGTGTGCGCCATAGAGCTATAAGCGGAAAAACCGACCATATCCGGCAAGTAACCGCGCACCATTTCGCCAAACTTACGCGCCGGATCTTTGTATAAGCCTAAATCCAGAATTGAAACACTATCGTCCTGCGGTACGCCTCCGGCCACAATTTCTAAGCCCAGCGGCTCAAGGCGTAAAAAACCTTCCTCCAACCGCTTAGCAACTAATAATTCCGAATGCGGCTTGACCAATAATATTTTCATAACGTCATTACGAGATGTTTTTTTTCAACGATCATATTGGGCCGCTATCTTACCTGCGGCTTCGCCGGTTGCCATACACATACCGCCCGCCCGCAAGCTGGCTGCGGCGAGACCATCCGCTGACGCCGCGCGCCCGGCAGCCAACAGATTCTTTATCCGCTTGGACCGCAATACCGCGGGTGGAACCTGATAATATCCATTGGCAACATAAGAGTACTGCGGGGCTTTTGTCATATCCCACGACTCTCCTGGCCAGGCGCCGTTTATATCGGCAGCGCTGAATTTCCTCCCCCTAAGCACATCGCGGGCTTTTAGCACATACGCGCCCGCCAGCCGCGGGCAATCGCGCTCGCCTACCTGATTGGCCTGCCAGAGAATATGGCTACTTTTAAAGTCGGGGATTTTGTGTCTTAAGAAATTAAAAATATCTGCCGCCCATCGCTTCGCGACAACAATATTTGTCCCCGGAGGCAAAGCGTATTTTAGATATAATGCAAATTTTTTCATTCCCGGATACACAAAGGTAAACTGGGCCTGGCGCTCAAACAACCCTTCCCTGACGGCTTGCCGCAAACAATAAGGAACGCGGATAGCCAGCTCCTCGCTAAACGCGGCCCCGCCTACCAGTATAGTGTATCCGGCCAGCTGGATTAATTCATTTGGCCCAAGCGCTAAAGCAGCGCCGGCTTTCTGAACGACTCTTCCGGTTCCGGCATCGATAACAATGCGCGGCCGTAACGTAAAACGGCGACTGCGGCGCTTGAACCTAACGCTAGTCATTAAACTATCTTCACAGGTGCAGGATTCGAATTCAGCGTTATACAACACCGTAATATTTTTCTCTCGCTTTAAAAAAGCGATCACTACCGGCACCAAGCGCTCCGGGTCAAACGGCAGCACCCATACCCTGCCCATCCGCAATGGCTTCTGTTCCGGATCCAGCCGACGGCATAATTCCGCCGAAATCCCCGGATTCAGGAACTTCCGCGGCCGCTCCGGCGTATTCGGATATAAACCACACAACACCCGATGTTGTAATATTGCGGCTATACCTCCGGGAAAACTGTTCTTTTCCAGCAATACTACCCGCCTGCCGAGGCGCGCGCAGCTGACCGCGGCAGATACCCCGGCCAAGCCGGCGCCGATAATAACAACATCTTGCTCTTGCGTATTTTGCATAAAAAAATTTTGCTTATTCGTCATTCTGAAGCGCCGTAGGCGCTGAAGAATCTAGCGGCGCCCTCCTCAAAATGACAGGCGAACCATGCAAATCATGATTCGGTTACTGCAAATCCGGGAAAACTTCTTTATTTGTATTGGGTCAATAATCTTTCTTCCAGCTCGGCCATGAACCGCTCGGCGTCTACCTCGCTGATCAAGCCTTCCAGAAACGACAGCGTTACCGAAAGATTACCCGCGAATTGCGTAAAAAATATTCCGATACCAGGTTCCAGCGCCACCCGCGGGGTGTGGATTATCCCGGCTAAAGGGCTGCCGCAAAAATCGCGGACAGCAGAATTATTATTCACATAAGAAAAAGCAAATGAAACGGCCTGCTTACGCATGAGCAAGCGGATAATTCCTTTCAGCACCGGCAACGGAACAATGCGCAGTAAAAGGCTGGCCTGCTCAAGGTCATTGGTGAACCCGCCGGACATCTGATCATATATGGCGCGGGTAACCGTTGAAATAAATTCTTTATCCGGACGGATGTCCTGATCTTTTATCCTTAAGAACAAAAATGAGAGATGATTAAAAAACAGTTGTTCTAGTCCGCTGCGGAACTTGCGGATGTCGGTATTTACCGGAACTAGAAAATCCGTACCTCTTTGCAAGCGTTTTTGAAAGCACTCCCGCACGCTCAATAAGCTTACGGCCAACAGGTACGGAGCCAGCATCAGATACCCGGCAGTATTATACGCGCTATCGGTAATCGCCTGCGATTGATCCTTAGCGAAAGTCCGGGTACGGAATCTGAAGTTCCGGCCCTGTACCTTATCCGGTAAACGAATATACCGGACAGAAGCGCCGCGCGACAACCCGATAAATAAACGATTGGCCCTGCGGCCGGCGAGAAACTTGGCTTTCCAGTCTGAAAGCCCGGCCCCCTGGACCGGACGCACGCTTTCCCGAGGGGTAAAACGGCCGTGAAAGAATTCATTAAAAAGAAATAAAAAATCCTCCGCTCCCCGCGCGTCCAAAATCCGGTGGTCAAAGACCAGGGAGAAATAACCCTGTTGCGGAGTTATCACATAATAAAAAAGCACCTGTCCCTGCCGGCTTTTAAAGGGTAAATTTACCGCTGCGGATAAAACCGCGAACGCTGCGGATTCA
>JBFZAQ010000208.1:0-8697 GCA_041308885.1 Candidatus Omnitrophota bacterium
GACTGCGACACCTTGACGAAAGGGGCGGGTGTTCTAGAAGATTATCTTCAGCGGCCGGTTATTTGGTCGCAGAAGCTTACCCAGTTGCGCCATCTGATCCCGGCGCAGATATGGCTGGTGCAGTTATCTTTTGATAATCAGCCGGTAGATTCGACAGGCGCAAAGCGGTTGCTCCTCAAGGGCAGATTGCTGCCGACGCAGAGTACGCCGGCAATCGCGATGGTCAGTGATTTTGTCAACAAATTCAAAGAAGAAAAAGATTTTTTTTCCAATTTCGATAATATTGCCTTAACGGATTTACGCAGCGAGAAAGGCGAAAAAAACGCGGAGATTATGTCATTCTCGATCGAAATGCCGCTTAAAGAGAAAGCGCAGGAGTAATGGCAGTTAGTTCAGCAGCGATCGGTTTGGGGTTATTTAAGAAATACGCGGTATTCGCGCAGTTGGCTATTTCGGCGGCGGTATTGTATATCGCGGTTCAGTTTGCATTTCGCCCGGCATTAGCCCGTTATCGTACGGTTGCCGAGCAGATCCGGGATAAAAGAAAGAACTTATCCGAGGTGCAGAAGGCGAATGCGGAGTTTAAGCAGCTGCAGCTTGAGATTGAGCAAGAGTCCGAGCGCATTGGCGCGCTTAAATTAAGGCTGGTTTGGGAGAAGGATATCAGTCGGTTTTTATCTGAGATTACCAAGCTAGCCGCCGGCTTGCAGGTTGAGTTTGTCGCGCTTAAACCGGAAGAGGTCTCAACGGAATTGCCGTTTAAACAGGCTCCCGTAGCCCGGCCAGCCAAAGGGAAAAAGGGTCCGGCGCCGGTAGTGCTTCAAGCCCTGGATTTTGATTTAACCCGGGTGCCGATCTCGATTACTATGCGCAGCAGCTATAATGATTTAATAAAATTCCTCTCGCGCATCGAACAGTTGGATAAATATATAGCCATTGATTCTTTCAAGATTGAATCGGATAAGAAGCAGCGAACGCTGCATAATGTCAAGTTGAATCTGGTTTTATTCCAATGAGCGGTTGGTTATCTGCATATAAGCATGAGTAAATGGCTATGGTTATTCTTGATCGTGCCCTCTTTATGCTGGTCGGCGGCAAACGCTGATTTATTGGAGCGTGATCCTTTTGTTTCGGTTGTTGATTTGCAGGCGCAGCGGTCCGCATTGCGCAAGCAGCGTTCAATGGCGGTTTCTCAGATCAATATTCAAGGGATAATCTGGAGCGAGCGCGCGCCGATTGCCATCATTAATGATGAATTGCTCGGTCAGGGGGATAATTGGCGGGGTTTTACCATCGAGAAGATTGATAAGCAGGCAGTAAGTTTGAGTGATGAAGACGGCACATACTTGGTTTCGATTAAGCAGGAGGTAAAGGATACGGGTGAGGCGGCGGCGCGAAAATCAATTGTTCCGCCGGATATGAATGATCTTGACTTCGGTATTCCTCGGGGCTTTAATCCTGCGCAGCAGCCGCAAGGCCCCGTGCCGTTGAGTGCGGGTCCGGAAGGTATGAATCCTGAAGATTTCATGAGCCAGTTTGCCGAGCCCCAAGATCAGGCCGGCAGTCAGGCAGACGAGGGAAGCCAATTATGATAGTTATGCGAACTCTTTATGTCGCGTGCGCCATAGGGGCGCTATTGTGTTTTTCGACAGTATGTTTAAGCGACGCGCAGGAACCGGCGTCCGTTGCACAGATTGCTCAGGCCGGCGCTCTCGCCGCTGCCGAAGCGGTTTCCGAGCAATTGTCCGTCGATTTGGATTTAAAGGATGCCGATATCCGGGATGTAGCCAGGGCTTTTTCGCGTATCAGCGGGGTTAATATTATCGTCAGTGATGATGTTGTGGCCAAGATTACTCTTAGAGTGCAGAGCATGGATTGGAGACAGGCGCTGAATATGATTCTGGGAGCTTATAACATTACCAGTATCGAAGAGAAAGATTATATCGTGATTACCACTTTAGCAAAGAGACGTACGGCAGAAGAAGGCGGCGACCTATTGACTAAGGTGATTACTCTGAATTTTGTGGGCGCGGAGAGTTTGCAGAAAACTTTACAATCGATGTTGACCGGGAGGGGGAAATTGGAAGTGGATTCCCGCTCCAACAGCTTAGTGGTTACGGATATTGCCGATCGTATTTCTAAGATTGAAGGTGTCGCCGTGCAATTAGATATCATGACTCCCCAAGTTATGATTGAGGCGATGATCGTAGACGTTAAGCGTAGCAAGGAAGATGAAATGGGTATTGAATGGTCAGCCGTGCATAAAGTAGTCAATTCCGGGACTCTTGGCACTCTGTCTCAAGAGCGTTCGTTAGGGGTTTCCTTGCCGGCGTCAACTTCGGGGATGACCCTCAATTATGGCAAGTCCTTGTTGGAATGGGCTGATTTCGCCGGGGCCCTTACTCTTTGGAGCGAAGATAAAAAAGTTGATATCCTGGCTAATCCGCGGGTATTAACCTTGGATAACCAGACTGCGCAAATTGAGATTATCGAGCAGATTCCTTATCAGGCGTCCACAGAGTCAGATCAGGGCACCGTAACTAATACCGAGTTTAAAGACGCAGGGGTCAAATTATATGTTAAACCGCATATCACCCGAGACAATCATATTATTATGAATATTAAGATTGAAGAGAGTTTCCACAGCGGCGACGCGCCTGACGGTTCGCCTATCGTAGATTCCCGCAAGGCGGAAACTAATTTGATGGTCAGAGACCGGGAGATCATCGTGATCGGAGGCTTGCGTAAAAAAGAAAAGACCAAGACTCGGGATAAAGTGCCGATTTTGGGGGATCTCCCTTTTATTGGGGCGGTGTTTCGATATGATCAGGACTTAGCTTCCGGCTCGGAATTACTCTTGTTCATTGTCCCTTTTATTTCCGGGGAGGCAGTTTCTCCGGCAGAGCAGGAATATGTGGATCAAATCGGCGATTTAAAGGACGGTAAGACGCAAGGAGGAGATTCTATTTATAAAAAGAAAACACGGGTTACGATTCCGTATTCATTACGGCCTCCGGAATGATAAATTTACGGATGGTTGGGGTAATTTTCGGTTTTTTTATTTTAAGCGCGGCCTATTGCCGGACGGGCGTCCTGGCTGCGGAGTCCAAAAACGCCGTGTCTCCAGCTAGAGAATCTTTGTCTAAGCCTCAACAGGACGCCGGCAGGGGTCCGGAGGCCGCAATCAAAGAGCTGCAGGATCAGTTGGCAGCGGTACAAAAAGAGCGGGACGCGCTTAAAGAATTAAACCGGCAGATTAATACTAAAAATTCTTTCTTGCAGGATCGTTTGATCATGGTTGAGGCATTGCTTATGACTAAGGCCGGCGAGATCCGTAGTCCGCAGCGGATCGCCGCGGAAGAAGCAAACTTGGATAAACAGGTATGGTTGAATCTGGCCTATGCCTATGCCCGTAAGGGCGAAATTGAAACGGCTCTGCAATACTACCGTAAAGCCCAAGAGTTGGACCCTGGGGATAAAAACATTAATTATAACATCGGGTATATTCTGGGTAAATTGCATAAGTATGATGAAGCTATTGCCGAATATAAGAAGGCGATAAAGGGCGCTCCCGAAGACAGGGAAGTTTATTATAATTTAGGCCTCATTTATGCCGACGGACTGAACGACCGCGCCTCTTCGGACGAATACTTCCAACGGTATCTGAAGATATCCTCGGTAACCGCGGACCAATTTTAATCCATGCCCAGCAAAGTAAAGAATATACTTGCCCCTTTTTTATCAGTAGTATCAATCGGCCTGGATATCGGCTCTTCCAGCGTCAAAGTTGCCCAATTAAAAAAAAGCCGGTTTTCGAAGGCGAAGGCGGTTTTATCATTAGGCAGCAGCTCAATTCAACATGATGTTTCTGCGAGCGGAGTAGTTGATGCGGTCAAGGCTGCTTGCCGGCAGGCTAAAACCGAGGTCGCGCGGGTAAATTTATCGGTTTCGGGCAGTGACGTGATCATGCGCTATATCACCATGCCGGCGATGAAGTCCAAAGATCTGTCCAGTTCCTTGCATTATGAGCTTGAGCGGTATATACCGGGTAAGTCCAAAGATATGGTTGTTGATTTTCATGCCCTTTATAAATTGCCGAATAATCAGATGTTGGTTTTATTGATTGCCGCTGAGCGGCGGGTGATTGAAGAGCGGGTGCGGATCGTAAGAGAGGCCGGGTTCGAACCTCAATTGATTAGCGTGGATGCCTTGTCTTTGATCGAGGCCTTTTCTTATTCCCCTGCGGCGGGCAGCAGTAAAGAGGTTACGGCAGTTTTGGATGTGGGGTACGCTTCCAGCAAGCTTGTAGTTTTTCAACAAGATCTGCCTAATTTTTCGCGCGATATTTCTACCGGCGTGCGGGATTTTATTCAGCTGGTTTGCGAGAGAAAACAACTTGAGCCTGCGGCGGCTTTAGAAATACTTACGGGGCAGTCGGCGGACGCGGCAGCCGATGCTGAGGGTGCGGTAAGGCCGGATTTAAGCGGGATTATTGATGAACTGCGTCTTTCTTTTGAGTACTGCCAGAGAAACCTGCAGAAGCGGATTGAGAAGATTTTTTTGTGCGGCGGCGGGACGCGGATACAAATGCTTAGCGAGTCACTTGAAAAAGCCCTGGCTGTCAAAACCGCGGTGTGGGACCCAATTCAGAAATTCGGCGCGGTTTCCGGAATAGCCAAGACAGATTTGCCGGCTGCCGGGCCCTCTTTTGCGGTGGCTTTAGGTTTGGCGCTTTCCTAAAAAAGTATATGCTGGATAGAAGACAATATATTAGAATTCATGAAGAGGATGAGCTGACTTATGCGGTATTGCCTGCGTATAAAGTCCAGCGTAAGATTACCGCGGATATCAGCCAGGGGGGTATCCGTTTCATTTCTGACGCTTTTATTCCCGTGCGGGCGTTTTTAAGGTTGGAGATTACTTTGCGGTATGCCGCAAAAGTTATTGATGTGGTTGCGCAGGTCCGCTGGGTTAGGGTGGTTTATGATAATGAGCGTTATGAAATCGGAGCTCAGTTCATTGAAATAGCCAAAGAAGATCTGTCTTTTTTGATCGCTTATATCGCTCAACGTAAGGCTATATTATAATTGGATCGCGAGAGTGCCGAAAGTAATCATAACAGTTGAATATAAAGGTACCCGCTATTCCGGATGGCAAACTCAGAATGTCCGTACCCAAGCCTCCTCCCGCCGCAGACTTCCGGCTGTTCAGGAAACAATTGAATTTTGCCTGAAGCAGGTTCTTCAGGAGCAAGTAAATCTTATCGGTTCGGGCCGGACCGATGCCGGAGTGCATGCTTTTAATCAGGCAGCGCACTTTACCGTATCTAAGGCGATCCAACCGCTAAAACTGCGCCTTGCGCTCAACGCTTTGTTACCCGAAGATATTGTGGTCAAACGGGTGGCTATCTGCGAGAACCAGGATTTTCATAGCCGTTTTCACGCTAAGGGAAAAATCTATCGTTATTTAATTTTTAACCGGGTTTACCCGGATGTTTTCTGCCGGGATTATGCTTATTATTTGCCGCAGGCTTTAGATATCCAAGCGATGAGAAGCGCGGCCAAGGCCTTGGTCGGCCGGCACGATTTCAAGTCATTTTGCGCCAGCGGGTCAAAAGTGAAGAATACCGTGCGCGTAATCCGGCGGTTGATAATTAAACGAACAGCTTATAATCTACAGCCGGGAGACGGATATGAGCGCGGCAAACCGCTGGTTATTATTACAATCGAAGGGAATGGGTTTTTGTATAATATGGTGCGGGTAATCGTAGGGACACTTTTGGAAATCGGCAGAGGCAGGCTTGAGCCTAGGGCGGTAGTCGAGATTCTACGATCGCGGGATAGGCGCCAGGCCGGTCCCACAGCCCCAGCCAAGGGGTTATGCCTTATGCGGGTTAGGTATTAATACATTCAAAAAAAAGTATTCAAAAAAAGTATTTGACTAAAAAAGAATTTATGTTATACTTCTTTTCTCTGTCGGATAATGATTTTATTACCGCAATTGACGAATATGTATAAGACCTATACGGCAAAAAAAGAAGACATTAAGCGGGCCTGGTATATCGTTGATGCCAAGGGCAAGATTCTTGGCCGGCTGGCGGTTAAGGTAGCTACGATCTTACGGGGAAAGCATAAGCCGATGTTTACCCCCCATATGGATACGGGCGACGGCGTCATTGTGATTAATGCTGCCAAAATCAAGGTAACAGGGCGAAAAATGAGCCAGAAGGTCTACCGGCGTTATTCCGGATATCCCGACGGTTTGAAGGAAGTTACGCTGGAGGATATGCTGGCGAGAAGGCCGACAACAGTCATTAAACTGGCAGTGGAGCGTATGCTCCCCAAAGGTCGGCTAGGCAGTGATCTTATTAAGAAGTTAAAGGTGTATGCCGATGAAAACCATCCGCATGCCTCGATAAAACCGATTTCATTGGAGGTTTCATAGTCTATGGATCCTGTAACTGTATATAGCGCGGTAGGAAGACGCAAGGAGGCTATTGCCAGAGTCCGGCTCCTCCCGGGTAAGGGCTTAGTTTTAGTGAATAAACGGCCGATCGAGAAATATTTTATTCGGGAAACTGATCAAATTATCATTAAACAACCGATGTTGGTTACCAATACCCAATCTAAATTCGACGTTCGTGCCATACTCTCCGGCGGAGGATTAGCCGGGCAGGCCGGAGCCCTGCGTTTGGGAATTTCGCGCTGTTTACTTAAAGTGGATGCCGCGTTTAAGGATGTCTTGCGTAAGCAAGGGTATCTAACCCGCGATCCCCGCGCCAAAGAGCGTAAGAAGTACGGCCTGAAAGGCGCGCGTAAGCGCTTCCAGTGGACTAAGAGGTAAAATGTAAAGCTCAAAGCTTAAAGTTCGAAGTTCAAAGTTTAAAAAATCCCGCTGGATAGGCGGGATTTTTTATTGGTTGATTAGATCGACGAGAAAAAGACTTGACGCGAGGGTGTTTTTCCCTTATTATTATCACTAGTCAGACGAGGAGTAATTATGATCAATGTAGGTATCGTCGGAATATCCGGGTACACCGGGCAAACGCTGATTGATATTTTATTGCGGCATCAGCAAGTGCGGGTTGCCCATGCATCCAGCCGGACCGCTGCCGGGTTGTCGCTGGCGAAGATATTTCCTCAGTTTTCCGGGCGGACCAATTTGGTCTGTAGTCAGCCGCTGGTTAAGGATATTGCGGCTGCTTGTGATGTCGTTTTTTTGGCCTTGCCGCATACGGCATCTTTGGCATTTGTGCCGCAGCTGCTCAAGGCAGGTTTACGGGTGGTTGATTTAAGCGCCGATTACCGGATTAAAGACCGGGCGATTTATGAACGGTTCTATCGGGTTGCTCATTCGGACCGGGAAAACCTTAATCGCTCAGTGTATGGTTTGCCGGAATTAAACCGGGCGGTTATTCGTAAGGCTAATCTGATCGCTAATCCGGGTTGTTACTCCACCGCGGCGATACTGGCGGTTATGCCATTATTGGTCTTGGGAATGTGCGATAGTGATTCTATTATTATTGACGCAAAATCCGGGGTTACCGGAGCGGGGAAGAAGATCGCGGAGGCCTTTCTGTTTAGCGAGGCCAACGAGGACTTTAAGGCCTATAAAATTAATGCTCATCAGCATATGCCGGAGATTAACCAGATTTTATCTAAGGTGTCAGGTAAGAAGATTGCGGTTACCTTTGTACCGCATCTTTTGCCGGTGAGTCGGGGGATTTTAGAAACGGTGTATGTGAAGAAAGTTCAAAGTTCAAAGTTCAAAGCGCAAAGTGTCAGAGCGTTTTATAAAAAATTCTACAGGACTGAGCCTTTTGTTAGGGTCAGGGATGAGGGTGAGTTCCCCCGCTTGAAGGACGTTGTAAATACGAATTATTGTGATATCGGGGTTAAAGAAGAGAAGGATATGGTAATAATCGTTTGCGCTATTGATAATCTTTTGAAAGGCGCTTCCGGACAGGCAGTGCAGAACATGAATATAATGTGCGGGTATCCCGAAACCCAAGCCTTGTTATAAATTATCAATAGTGATATACAATGGAAATACTATTGAACTGCAGGGGAATATGCCGATAAGCATACAAAACAAGATTATTTTGCCGGAGGGGTTTCAGGCCAGCGGAATACATTGCGGGATTAAAAGGAGCGGCAAGCTTGATCTGGCGCTTTTTTATTCTCGGGTTCCGGCGCGGGCAGCCTGTGTCTTTACCAAGAATTCACTGGCTGCGGCTCCGGTTATTGTCAGCAGGCAACTTTGTCAAAAGAGCGCGTATAAGCAAGCGGTCTTGATCAATAGCGGTAATGCTAATTGTTTTACCGGTCAAAATGGATTACGCGACGCTAAAGCTGCCGTGGAATCACTGGCAGCTGCATTAGCTGTTCCTAAAGCGCACATTTTGGTGGCCTCTACCGGGATTATCGGAAAGCCGCTTCCGGCCGGCAAGATCAGGCGCGGCCTGCCGGAATTAGTCAAGAGGCTATCGAGTCGGGCGGGAGTAAAAGCTTCTTCGGCTATGATCACGACGGATAAATTTCGCAAAGAAGTTACGGCCAAGATCAATCTTTCAGGCAAGTCGGCGATCATTTGCGGTATTGCCAAAGGGGCAGGCATGATCGCTCCGGATATGGCCACTATGTTGTGCGTGGTTCTTACTGATGCGGTAATTTCGTCAGGCCGGTTGAATCAAGCTTT
>JBFZAQ010000209.1:0-15937 GCA_041308885.1 Candidatus Omnitrophota bacterium
CGCGGCCCGAAAAACATCTTTTAAATTGTAAGGGGCCGCGGCAATCGGAATCATCTTTTTCATGGCCTATACACCTTATATATCCTTATCGGCGTAATCATCCCCAGCAAACCGCCGAGATGCTCGCTTTTGACGACCTTAAGATCCAATCGGCTCAATAAGCCCCGGATCTTGGCCGGGTGATAGCTGGATAGCGAATGGGTCAGAGTCTTATCGTAATAACGCGCCCAGCGGTCCTTGAGATTGAATACGGGGTTCCCGCTGACGCGAAAATCAAAGATCATTTGCCCTTTAGGCTTGCAAACCCGGGCCATCTCTTCCATTACCCGGCAAACCGTTTCCCAGGAATCCAAATTGTAAAAAACATTGATACAGACCACGACATCGAAAGAGTGATCTTTAAACGCCAGTACCCGCGCATCCTGCCGGGATAAAGAAATATTAACGCGGTTGTTGCCCTTAAGCAGTATTTTGCCGAGCTTAAGATGCCCTTCATCCACATCCACCCCGAATAATGAAAGCCGGTTGACGCTCCGGGCTAAGGCCCGTAAAAAAAATCCTTCCCCGCAGCCGACCTCCAGGATTTTACCCTCAAGCTCCAATGAATAAACCCGGGCTTTCTCGCGCAACCTATCCTGCAACAAGCCGGCGGAAAAGGTATGCTCCCCTCGAGGAGAGGCCCAGCGGAATATCTTATAGTATAGAGACTCGATAATATCCATCAAGCGCGGAAAATTAATCTTTGGGCAGCAGCCGCCACCTCAGCGACTGAAACCGACCGCATGCAAATATCGCTATGGCAGACATATTTATTGCATGGCGCGCAGCATGCTTTATGGTAAAGCAGCTCCACGCGATCAGAAATATTGCGCGGGTCATAACGCACAATCTCTCCCGGGCCGAATATAGCGATTAGCGGGCGCTTCAGCACAGCCGCCACATGCAAAGGGCCGGTATCATTAGTAATAAAAAGATCGCACCGGCGGATAAGGGCAACCAGCTCCTTAAAATTAAACCTACCCGTGGCATCAGCCATGGCTATGGCGCTGTGTCGGACTAATGCCTCGAATAGCGCGCGCTCGCCGCGTACCCCCGTAACCACAAAACGCAAAGGCCTTTCCTTGGCCAGGCTTTGGGCCAGCAACCCAAATCGCTCAATCGGCCACCGGCGCGACGGCTTGCCGCCGGGATGAATCCCGATTAAATAATCCGTATCCGCGATCCCCGCTTCCCGTAAAAAACGGCCCACCATTTCGCCGGCCGGCGGATCTTCAGGCAGATAAATACTTCGCTCCTTCGCCGTAACTCCCAACAACGCTACCGTATCGCAATCATACTCCATTTCGTACTTGACCCCGGCTAACGGCTCGCGCAGGGCGATATCCAGGAAATTACCGCGGCCGTCGGTATCCCGGCCAACCCGAACCCGCGGGTTAATCGCCGCCAACAATAACCTCAGCTTTAAAGCGCTCCCCGCGCTAACTATAGTACGCATATTGATCGCCAGGTCAAATTTACGCTTACGCAATCGGGCCAACACGCATAGATTATTCCATGCTGTCGCCGGTGACTGCCGGCTCTTAAATCCTAATTCCAATGAAGCTATCTCATCAACCCCGAGACAAGATTCGGCTGCTTGCCGGCCGACATTGGCGACTAAGGCCGCGATATAGACCTGCGGATACTGCTGCCGCAAAGCCCTAACCGCCGGCTGTGAGAGTAATATATCGCCCATACCGCCGAGATTGATAATCAATAAGCGTTTGGTGTTAACTAGGACTGAAAAATTATTTTCCATATCGCCGCGCATAATAACCCCGTCATGACCGCCTTTTCTCAAATACCTCATACGAGCCTATCCGCCGATGAGTATAATTACGCTTCAGATACGCGCGCAGGGAGCTATCTCGGAACGTTTTGGCCAGCTGACTGACCATGTGCGTACCCAAGCCATAAACGAAATAATCCGGCCGCATAGCCGCAAGCGTCCGACAGACAAATTGGGGGTCGTTCCACTCAAAGACGCGCAGCGAGCCAAAACGCAGGTGATCGACTCCCGCAACATACCCTTCAATAGAAGTAAGCACTGTCCCGGGAGGCCGCGTGGCAAAAAAAGCTTTCAGTTGACCGGCGCCATAGGTCCCATAAGCATAGCGGGTAGAATAAGCCGCTTGGCGCTGAATGACCGCTAAAGATAAATTATGAGCCACAAGGCAAATAACACAGACGATAAGCAATCGACGCATCGCTGGCCGCTTACTGAACAGCGCCGTTACCAGCCAAACTAGCCCGGCCAGCAAAGCATACAATAAAAACTGGTAAATAATATTCTGATATGCCGAAACCCGGTTATTACTGAGCTGGGCCAGGCGCAAATTAAACACAGAGCATAGCACATCGCCGATAAAAAACCGAGAATACATCGCAGCCGCCGCGATACCCAAAGCGGCAAGCGCGACTTGCCGCCGGCGCGTCATTTCGCTTGACTGCTCACAAAGGACGACGCTGACCAATGGTATCATAAGCGCCATTGCCGGCAGGATATATTTGGGAAACCCGCTAAAGGCGGCGTTGGCGTAGGCGTAAACGCCGAGAATCAGCAAAGCGCAAACCAGCAACAAGGCCCTCCGGGCAAAAAAAACATCACGCCGCCGATGGCGGAAAATAGAAACCATAACATACCCGATCAGAATAATCAGATAAGGCGAAAACCACAGCGTGACTTGCGCCGCGTCCCGGATCATCTTGGTTTTAATATCAAAGTGCTCGGAGGCAAAGGTCGCCGCCGTAGCCGCCGGGTAATACTGCAAAATTTCCATAAACCGCGAGGCCCGCAGAAACAATAAGCAAAAAATCAGCCAGCCGAGCGCAAAAAAAACGCAACCGGCAACTGTAACTTCAACCCCCAAAAAAATACTTTTTTTTACCCCTGCGCCGGCCAGGATAAGCGCCAACGGAATAGCCGCAATAAAAACTAATGAGGTAGTAAACTTGGCCCATAGGCAAAGGCTAAAGAAAAATCCTAAAAATAGAATTCTTTGCGCCGCTGGCCAAGACTCAGATTGAAAGATAACCCAAAAAAACACCAAGTAGGCAACTATAAGCAAATTTGCGTCACCGCGGTCAATATTCAGGCTCCCCTGAATAAAGCTCGGCGAACTCATAAAAATAACCCCGGACCACAGGCCGGCCCAAAACCAATACTCCCGGGCTATGATATATCTTATCACTTTATACAGCAATAAAGGAGTTATTATAAAACATAACACACCCAACATCCGCGCGCCGGATTCCCGCGCCCCGAATGCCCGCAGAGACGCACCCAGCAATCCGGTATGCAGCGGCGGCAGAGAATAATTCCCGACTGCCGAGAATCCGCCTTCGGAGATGGTCTTAGCTTCCTGCCACATAAACGACTCCCACCCGATAATCGGCTCATCCAGACGAGGCAAAACCGCAGAGAGATAAACCGCAATACCGATTACCCAGGCCGCGGCTAAAATAATACCCGGATTATCTCTGATATTGACCCGCATATAATTTATCAATCAGCTCCCTTGACCGTTCGAACACTTCTTCGGCGCTAATCGCAGCCAAACAGCTATGCCGGCGGCAAACACCCTTTTGACACGGGCTGCAGGCCATGTCTTTACGAATGACCAGATTATTATCCCCCTTCGGCCAGAAGAGCGCCGGATCAGTCGGGCCCATCACCGAAACCGTAGGCACACCCAGCGCCGCCGCCAAATGCAAAGGCCCGGAATTATTACAAATTAATAACGCGCACTGCGCCAGAAAAATGGTGAATTCGCGTAACGAACCGCAGACTACAGTAACTTCAGTATCTTCCATTCCGGCTACAACCTGCTCAATAAGAGCCTTCTCCTGCGGCGAACCGACAACGGCTATGCGCACCGGATAGGCTTGGGCAATCTTTTTGGCGACGAGCGCGAAATTCTTTGGACTCCATCTCTGAGTAGGATAACATCCCCCCGGATGCACGGCAATTATCTTCCTGCCGGCCGGCGGCACAATTCCCAGATTAAGCTGCGGGACAGCTATCGCGGGCTTAACGCCTAAAGAGGCCAACAAAGCTAAATGCAAATCCGCCATCCCCTTCTTCTCTTGAGGGCTGACCGCAATACCGGCGGTAAAAAAGATCTCCCGAAATCCCGCGTTAAACCCAATGCGCCTAAGCGCCCCGGAAAAATAGGCCAGCAGGGCGTTAAGCAGCGGATAATCATAGAGCAAATCGATAACCGTATCATACTTCTGACGCTTAAGGGCGCGTACTGCCGGCCAGAATCCCTTAAATACGATGACCTCATCGATATTCTTAACTAAACGGGCTAATTCCTCCAGATATGGACGTACCAAAACGTGAATTTGCGCTTTAGGATAAGCCGCCCGCAGGCTGTCCACCACCGGCAGAGACAAAACAAAATCCCCCAGCCGGTCCAGCCGAATCAGCAAAATCTTCTCCGGCTCCCCCAACCGCCCCACCCTCACCGGCACGCACAGGCGCACCAACAGGATCAACGGCAGACGCAGAAAAAAGTAAATACGAAGAAGGAACTGTTTACCCATTAGCCCTATTCTAATGACCAATGAACCAAATCCCAAACCCCAATGAATTTCCAATTACCAATTTCAAATTTGGATCTGGCCATTTCTTACTCATGCCGGAATAAAAAACTTCGGCTGTTTTTATTTTATCGACTCATATATTTTTTCGACCGCCCGCGCGTGCACCGGCGCCGTATACAACGCCTCAAAGCGCTGGCGGGCATTGGCAACTATCGCCTCGCGCTTGCCCGGATCTTCAAGGAGCGACAGCGCCGCATCGGCAAAACCCCGCGCATCCGCCGGCTCAACAACCAAACCCGATACTCCATCCTCAACGATCTCCGGCAGGCCGCCGGCCCGCGACACAATTACCGGGACCCCAACGGCCATGGCCTCAACCGCGACCCGGCCAAATCCCTCAGTCCGAATGTAGCTCCGGGTGCAATCCTTTTGCGTCGGGACAATTAGCATATTCAATCCGGCTATCACATTCAAAACATCAGGCCGGAAACCGGTAAAAATAACATCATCAGTAAGGCCCCTCTGTTCGATTAACCGGCGTACGTCAGCGAGATACTCAATCTGAGGCTGCTTAGAAACTACAGTCTCCCCAATAAGAATGAATTTAGCAATGACCCCGCGCTGTTTAAGACAGGCAGCGGCTTCGATAAATACATCGTGGCCCTTAAACGCGTCAAATCTCCCGACAATTCCGATAAGCAAAGAATCGGCGGCAAGGTGATACTCTTGGCGCAAATCTACCGGGACAAGACCCGCGGAAAGATCAACCGCGTTGGGAATAACAATACCCTTTTGATATAACGCAGCACTCTTTATGCAAAAATGCTTCCGGACTGCCTGAGATACCATAATGACTCTGCGCGCAAGCCGTCCGCTAAGCCGATCCACCCAGCTAAACGGATAAATCACCCGCAGATGCCCGACCATCGGCACTCCGGCCAAAGCCGCAGCTGCCGCGGCGCGGATATCCAGCCCGTTCACATGTATTAGATTAATAGCATTCTTCTTAATGAACGAAGCCAACCGGACAACTAACGTAAAATTTGCCAAACAAGAGGTTCTGCGAATAATCACAAAGTTTATCTTATTTTCCTGAAGCCTGCGGATAAACGGCCCGTATTCATAACAGACAACATAAGGAGTAAATTTGCTCCGATCCAGATTATTAATCAAAGTCAACAAGCTGATCTCGCCGCCGCCAATATGGGAAAACATAGATATATAGAGAATATTCATAGATAAGGTCAAGATTGCATTGAAATTAATAGAAATTTGGAGAAATAAATTGAAATTAATTGTTTCGCAGCATAGACAATAAATTTCAACTAATTACAATAAATTTCCATGAATTTCCACATACTAGCTGTGTTTCCCGATCTCTTCGACTTTCTGTTTCAACAACGCAACCTCTTGCGCAAGTAATTTATTCTGCTCGGCCAAATTGGATATGACAATGGAAAAATGAAAAACGATCGCCAGTAAAAATAAAAAGGCGAAGATAAATAAAACCGATGGGGCATAAATAATGCCCATAGCCTGCGCGATATCATCAATAAGCTTGCGCCAAATAGAAAAGGCGATCATCAAAGAACAGGTCAAGATCCATAACAGCGCATAGCGGATCTTCAGCCGCTGAGTCCGGATCAAATTCAAGATCAAGAACAGCAGAATAATACTAATCAGAATGGAAACAAATTGGATTTGGTACATGACGGACTCCTCTCGAGAATGTTAACCGAGGTTAACCGAGGTTAAACAAGGTTAACCAAGGTTACAGGTTACCATAGGTTACAAATACGTTACAGGAAACTACCTAATTACTTTCTTTAATCCGGGCACCTTCCACTTTCCCGAGCGCTCCAGCTTATAAAGCGATTCAATATAGCGCGAAGACATATATTCCGCGCTGCGGAACAGCTGAGACAGCTGCTCAAATTCAGCATCACTAATTAGACCGTCCTCAGAACAATCTTCCAGATCGCCGCTCAATTCTTCTAATGACCCCTGACTTATTCTTATACTATGTAGGAATTCGCCTGCTGACCCCTTTTTATATCCTTCTCGGATATTCTGCTTAGCAGAACGCGCGGCATCCCTCATCTGCGAAACAAGCCTCATATGCGTTTTAGAAAAACGCTCCGTGATCTTATATATAATTCGCCTAATTTCGCAAATATCTTGATAAAACTTCAACTTCTCATAGGGCATCTCGTTTCTCATAATCCTCATATTAACCTTCTTTTGCAACCTTATTGCAACCTGCAACCTCGTTTAACCGAGGTTAATCAAGGTTAACCGAGGTTACAGGTTAAGAAAGGTTACACAATAAGGTTACAAAAAACCGGCAAAATTCCAAAGGCAACATTTCTTAGCAACATTTTTAGTAACCTGTAACCTTGTTTAACCTTGGTTAACATCGTTTAACCTTGGTTAACCTTCTTACGCCACCGCGCCATCACCAGCGCCAGTAGAACTTCCAGCATATAATACACCGAAACCAGCGGCGTGGCAAAGGAATGCCCGGTCCGGCGCTCCCGCATAACCACCGGGACTTCGCTGATCCGCAGGCCGTTACGCGCTAAAAGCACAATCTCCTCGGGCTCCGGATACTCAAAGGGATATTCGGCCGCACACATTTCCAGGACTCTCCTATTAACCGCCCGGAACCCCGAAGTCGGGTCGGTTACGCGTCTGCCGGTAAGCATCTGTAACGTAAACACAATAAGCAGCATCCCGCACCGCCGCAACCGGGGGATATGATATGACGCCGGGCCATCCCCGGTAAAACGCGAACCGATCACCATATCCGCGGCGCCCGTAAGCAGCGGCGCGCACAACCGGCCGATATAGGCTGCGTCGTGCTGGCCATCGGCGTCTAATTGGACACATATCTGATAACCGTTGTCATAGGCAAAGGCATACCCCATGCGCCGCGCCCCGGCAATCCCTAAATTAAAAACCGGCCTAAGAACTAAAACGCCCTGCGCCGCCGCTAATTGCGCCGTGTTATCTCCGGAGGCGTCATCAACAACAACAATATCGAAATCCGGCGCGGCTCGCCGCACTTGCCGGATCGTATCCGCTATAGCGCCTTCTTCGTTATGCGCGGGGATAACAACTATTTGATTACTCATCGCGTGAATTTATTTTTTAAAACCCGAAATACGCAATGCCTGCTATCCCGGGCAGATATATAGACCAAGCTGAAATCTTCCGGCCGGGCAACCATAAGATCAAAAAGCGTTTTCGCCGTCCGGGTATGCATCCCGGCGTCGCTGACTAGCACATAATCAACAGCCTGTTCAATAATATAGCCATACTGCCGCAATTGATCATCGGAGAATAAATACCCCACGCTTTTTCTCAAGGCTTTCAATTCGGTATATGTAGGCTTGCGGCTGAGAATACGTGCCTCAGGCGCAGTATGCGCCTTAATCCAATCATCGCACTCCACAAAAGCCGCTACTTCCGGCGCGGAATAATGACTGCGCGCCTGCGCGATCTGGACTGCGGCATCATAAACCGATAAAACAACGATCACCACGCTGATAACGGCGGCTGGGACACGCCGGATGCCGCCGCCGCGCGGCAAACCTTTAAAAAAGAAAATGAGGAGCAGCGGAAAAATCGGCACCAGGTAACGCGCCACGTAAACTGCTGCCGCAAGGCAAATAGCTATATAAAAAAACAGATACCAATATAGCAAACGCATCTTTTCTTTATCCGAACGGACCGCCCCGCGGATTATAAACCAAAACAATAATACCCCGGCCGCAAATTTAAGATAAAAAATCGGATTAATGCCTGCCCCGGGCAATCGCGGCGCAACATTAAGCACCAGCGGCCGCAAGAATATATCCGGAATATATGCGCCAATGTACGCCAACAGCCGGTAGGCTGCCCAATAGACCCACTCTCCAAACGACACCCCGGCTCCATCCGCCGCATAATACTGCCGCACCAACACAGTCTTTACGATGCTGGTTTTAACCACCTGAACCAATTGCCAAGCAAAAGGAGCGCATAACAAACAGATGAGACCCAATATAATAATCAACTCTCGCCTTTTCCGCTTCAACACCAACAACAATATCAAGGCCGGGATACAAGCCAGTCCGAGCGGGCGGATAAAAAACGCCGCAGCCGTACAAACTAGCGCCCCTAGTAACGACAGAGGCTCATCTTTAGCGTTATAGCGCTTCAGACAGACAAATAAAGCCAAAGTAACAGCCGTAAACGGCATCTCGGTCAGGATAAGGCCCGAATACTCAACAACCCACGGATTAACCGCGAACAAAATGACTATCACTTTACGCAACCGGTCGTCAACCAAGCCTTTCAACAATTCAGCAAACAGAAAGATCGCCGCCAACGCCGAAGCAAAAGGAACCACCTTCAGCAACAGGAAATTATCCGGGGCTAACGCGGAAAAAGGGACTAATAGTAACGGAAATAAGATATAATTAATGGCGTTCACTATGGGGCTGGCAGCAATGGTAGCTATAATACCCTGGCGCGCGAAATCCCGGCTCATTAGAATATATAAAGCATCATCGCCGTTCAGAGATACATCAGTGGTCATCGCCCCAAGATAAAGCGCCGCCGCCAGGAGGAGGATGGTTTTAAGGGTTATGCGGTTAAGAATAGCGTCTAACATGGCCTTAAATGTGTATAAGTTAACCGAGGTTAATCAAGGGTAACCAAGGTTAATCAAGGTTGCAAGTTAAAAAAGGTTACACAATAAGGTTACAAAAAATCAACAAAATTCCAAGAACAACATTTCTACGCAACATTTTTTTGTAACCTGTAACATCGTTTAACCTTGGTTAACATCGGTTAACCTTGATTAACCTTCTTTAGCCTGCCAATCTCTGATGCCCTTACTCCATATTGTGCAATGAATCCGCTCAGTCGCCGGCTGTGCTGTTCTAAGGTAAACTCCTTAAGGATACGCCGGCGGGCGCCGGCGCCTAGAGACTGCGCCAGGCCGGGATCGGATAACAGACGAATCAGCGCTGCGGCAATATCCGGGCTTGAGTCTGCATCCACCAGAATGCCGGTCTCTCCGTCGATAACTACATCCGGCACGCCTCCGGAATTGCCGGCTATGACCGGCTTGGAACAAATACCGGCTTCTAAAAACGTTATCCCGAATCCTTCAACCGCGCCCGTATCTTTAATTTGCCTGCTGGCCATTATAAAGATATCGCAGGATTGATAATACGAAACCAGCGCATCTTCCTTAACTTCACCTTCAAAAAAAACGATATCGCTAAGGCCATTCTGTGCGGCCATCGCTTTAAGCCGGTGCTCGAATGGACCGCTGCCGACCACCAGATAAACGACTTCGGCATATTCCTTACGCACGCGCGACAACGCGGCAATCACTTTATCCTGGCCCTTATGCTCGACCAGCCGGGCTACGGTAAGAATAATTTTCTTACCCGGAAATCTTCGTCGGATCTGCGCTGCGTCATTCTGAGCCGCCGCCCTATCCTCGTCATTCTGAGCCCCCATGCTTTCTTGCGAAAGCAAGAATGGGGGCGAAGAATCCGACGGCATCCTAGATCCTTCCCCCTCGCTACGCTCGGGGTCAGGATGACGCTGGCTACGCTCGGGGTCAATACAAGGATGCATAAGGGAAATCTTTGCAGCAGGAACTTGAGCCCGCACCAAACCTTTGGTAAAATTACTAATCGCTAATACCTGGGCAGCGGCGCTCAATACCCGGCGCATCAGAAAAGAAACTTTTTTATTCCCCTGCGGATTCGAAAGATCCAGTCCATGGGCAAAAACCACATAAGGAATACCGATAATGATCTTTATTAACCAGGCTGCCACTCCGGCCACTGTCCAGGTATTAGCCACAATACAACAAACACGGTGTCTCAACAAATACCCCATCCCCGCTTTGGTAAAGGCCCATACGCTGGATACATAGCGTTCAAATACGCTATCCGAAGTTAGGCCTTTTAAGCGCAGCAGTGTAAATTCCCGATTTCCCTCAATAAAATTATCTTTCTGCGCTTCCAGCGCAATCACCGTTACCTTGAAACCGGCGGCGGATAAAGCCTTAACCGTATCATAACAATGCCGGCTCATCCCGCCGCCGCTAGGCGGGAAATCGATGCTTAATACCAGCACATTCTTATCGTTCATAATATGGCAATGTCGTATTTCATCAGGATTCTTCGGCCGAATTGCGCGCCAAAAGCACAATCCCGGCGCCAAATATATCCGCCAGAAATGACCGTCGGTCGATGCGCAGAGTTTTCTTGATAACTACCTGTTTTCCGGTCAACCTTTGACGCAAATAATCTTTAACATTCGATATATCCTTATTTATGCTTTCTGCCTCAAGCTTATCACGTGAAAACCGCTGCCCGCGCAACAACGACGCCAGCTTCTCGGTTATTGACCGGCCAAAATACAAAAAATCGCTATACAAAGTACCGTAGGCGATAACATAGGGCCGGCTTAATCCCGCCTCCCGCGCAATCCGACGCAACCCTCGGGGAGTAAAGGGAACTTCCAGATCAATATCCCAAGTACCCCGCGCTACGCGGATCAGGCGCATTAACTGATACAAAGGGCTTAAGGCGTTGGGAACCGCGATCATGGCCAACCCGCCTTTTTTTAAAAGCTGCCGGTGAAAAGAAAAACAGCTTTTACGATAGGCTCCGGTAAAATGCTCCGCCAGGCCAATTGAACAAACACAATCAAATTGCCCGCGTAAATTCTCCGGGACCTCTGCGGTGCAATCAACAACCCCGAATTCGGCGCTTACCCTGAAAACCTGAAAATTCCTTTGCGCGCGGGCGATCATTTTCTCGCTGATATCCAGCACCGTGCAGGCCGCCCCCATCAATCCAAACGCCAACGACATGGTCGCTGTCCCGCAACCAACTTCGGCAACGCGCAACCGGCCAAAATCGGATTCATTCTGCGCGATTACCCTGACCACCTCCTGCCAACCATGATGGTAAATTACCCCTTCCAGGCGCCGGATCAAATTTTCCGTCGTACAGGCATCGCGATAAGCATCCCAAAGCGCCTTATCGGTTTTAGCATCTAAGCTTTTAGCCGGCATAAGGCCTCGACTGAGCAATAATTTTCTCGTATTCTTTAACCGTGGCTAGCGCCACTTGGGCATAAGAGTGCTCTCGGCCGTACTGCGCACAGGCCTCCTGCAATTGCCCGCGGCCGGCGCTATCATAAAGTAAAGCCCGTATGGCTTGGGTAAGTTCCCGGGAATTATTCGGCTCGACGATCTTCAGGCAAGGAACAGATTGATTAATCTCAAGGTGCGCCGGAATCCGCGAAGCGATAATCGGTTTCTGATAAGCAATAGCTAGATTCAAAGCGCCCGACGCGCTGGACTGCGGATATACGGCAATGCACACGTCAGTGGCGGCCAGGACATTTTGTAAACGCTGAGGGCTTAAATATCCGGTTATAACCACACGCTGCGTAAGCCCCAAAGAACGAATACGCCCGGTAAGGAATTCATAGTAAGCCCGGTCAACAACATTATCCGTCATGCTGCCGCCGGCAATCAGATACGCCACATCCTCAGGCAAATTGGTTAGGCTTTCCAGCACCGCCTCGTACCCTTTCCGGCGATTAATAAAACCTAAAGTAGTCAGTATCCGCTTGCCCGAAAGACTAAGTTCTTTTTTAGCCTCTTCTGCAGTTGGAGCTGCTCCAACAGAATTAATCGGCGGTACTCCATGGGCGATGACTGAAATTTTTGCGGGCTCAACACCTAGCCCTTTAATTAAACCCGCCATCTGCTCGGTATGCACGATAATCCCGTCTAAGTTTGCGTACATGGCCCGGTGATAGTCGCGTGACCAACGATTCCAGAAAGGCAGAGTCGCGTTAAAAATAAAGCGCTTAGCCGGACTGATTGTCCCGGGTGCGGCACGCTCAAAATTAACCCGCGCTTCGTGCAATGTAGCTATCAACGGCTTATAAATCAGCCGGGCAAAATAAACCAGCCGGTTACGATAAGGCAATTCCCCGTTAAAATAAAGATAATTATACTGCACGTGCACTACATCGGCCTCATTGGCCTGACCAGCAAGGGATCGATAAAAAATCTTATCATTGATAAAAGGTTTAAGTTCAATAACGCTTAAATCAACATGGGTGCGCAAGGCCTGCGCTAGATGGGCCGCATAGTCGGAAATTCCGTCGCGGTCGCGGTTCCAAGGAGTGCAGAGGGCTAGTTTGAGCATAGGCTTAAATGACCAATGACCAAATCCCAAATCCCAATGAATGGCCAATGACCAAATCCCAATTGGATATTGGTTATTGGGATTTCATTGGGGTTTGGATATTGGAGTTTGGTCATTTATGATCTGTCTTCTGTAAGGCGAAGAAAATCGCCGTATACTTACGCCCGTGCCAGGTCAAGGGTGCTTGTTCGCAAGTGTAATCTATGGGCCCGCGCAGGACTAAACCATAATCCTGCGCCCGGTTTATGATTCGTTCAATGTCCGTCTGCGAAAATATCTTCCACGGCAAGCCGTAATGCCGGACGTCGCTGGTATCGATCGGAGTAATCCAGTAATCGGTAGTAGTTAACAACCATCCTCCGGGCTTAAGCAGCCGGCCGGCTTCTTTTAAATACTTCTCAATATCCACCCCGTGCTCAATAACCGAAATACTGGTCAGCGCGGCAAAATAACTATCCGGATACTCGGTCTTGGTCAGATCCTGCCGGCTTAAGCGTAGCGGACCTTTCCCTATCAACGAGGCGCATAAATCGCCAAGGCGCAAAGGGCTTAAATACGGTTTTAGATAACGGCTAAGCTCAATAGGCGCTAAATCGCACCCGTAAAGCCGGCGGAACCCAGAATGATAAAGCAGCTCCAGGATCCGGCATCTTTTGGTGCCTACGTCCAGTACCGCGCCGGTTTTATCAATATTCTCCCGAACGAAAGACAACATCACCCAATTATCCCAGTGCTTGACGAAATCATCCGAGACGCGCACACCGTAATCTTTTAGCGCCTCAAAAGCCCGCTGAACCTCATCCTGATTTTTTAACATCCGGTTAAAAACCATTTTTCCTTTTGCTGACTAACCCACCCCCGTGAGCATAAATCTTATTCCGGGGCTCAATCTCAAATACCCGGCAGCGGGACCTGTCTTGGCATATTTTCCGCCTATGCTTTTGCGGTGCCCTGGGTTTGCTCCGGGCTTTACTTTGCGTGCTAAAATTTTTGCCGTCTGCTGCGGTTTACAGCGAGCTACGGTACCTGCTTACGCATAAAACCGATTACGTACCTTCGCTCGCTGTAAATCCTTGCAGACTTTTGCCAAAAATTTTCTAACGCACGCAAAGCAAATCCCTGCGCAAATTATAGAGGCGCCAGGGATGAGCAAAGTCGTAAAAGTCTAACCTGCCACATAGTCCGGGCAGCGAATGAGCCAGGATTTGCGATTTCTCGGGACGTAAAGGATGCCGAGCGGGCACGGTTCCCGCGTCCGGCTCCAAAATAAAAAAAGCTTTGATGACACAGTTCCGGACGCGGGAGAGCTCGGCATCCGATTCGAGCGCAGCGCCGACTCGCAGGGGCGGCGCAAGCGTTCCCGAGAAATGCAAATACTGGCTCAGTCGCTGACGCTTAGGAACAATGGCGCCTGGCTCCACAGCAAGCTTTATGCCGGCATTAACTATCATTGTGCCGCCTCTCTATATACCTCCAGCGTCTCGCGCGCGGTCTTCTCCCAAGTATACGGCCGGGCTGCCGCGACGCCTTTTTCCTGGAGAGAATCCCTTAACTGTCTGTCTTCAAGTATGCGCCGAATGCAATAGGAGAGCTCATCGGCATCCATTGATTCAAAGGTCAATACGGAATCCCGAACTACTTCCAGAGCGCCGGTATTCTTAGAAACAATGCACGGTACGCGGCAGCGTAAAGCCTCCAGTACCGGAATCCCGAACCATTCATAAAGCGTGGGCAACACAAAAGCCGAAGCCCCGCTATAAATAAGGGGCAGCTTTTCGTGTTCGATATACCCCGTGCAAATAGTGCGGTCGGAAATACCCATCTGCCGGGCATAAGCGATAATACTTTGGTAAGATTCATCGATAGTCCCGGTAAGCACCAGCTTAAGATCGCCGAATCGGCTGTCCCCGATAACGGAGGCAAAGGCCCGCACCAGCGTGGAAAGATTCTTATTCCGCTCCGCGGCTCCCACATAAAGAATATACCGGTTACCGACCAAGCCAAAAGCGCTTAGGAATTTGTTCAACGCCGCCTGATCTTCAACCGGCTTAAAGTAGTCGTCGGCGCCGTAATAGATAACCCGAATCTTCTCTTCAGGGACGCGTATCCTTTGCAAAAAATCATCTTTGACCATCTGGGAAACCGCGATGATCCTGCGGGCATTGCGGCCGACTAATTCAAACCAACGGTCTATCGGCCGGACATTATAACGCTTCCAGATAGTCGCCGGATCAGCCATGCCGTTGAAGGTAGCTACCATTGGTGCCCGCGAAGGAATTGGCGAGTAATGAGTAAAACTGAAATTGACCGGATTATGAAAAACGTCTACGGCGCCGATAAGCCTCTCGATAGGCGGATAGGCGAACCAAGGCCACGTCCGTTTCAGGATGCTGCCGGGAAAGGTAGACCAGACTTGTTTTAAAGCCGCATGCCCAGGGAATGCAAACGCCCCCTTAGTAAAACCGTTATAAAAAAGCGCATAATGATTCTGCGGGGCAGACGCCAACAAGGCCTTGACCAAATAATAAACATACTGCCCCTGCCCGCGGCGCTGGTTCTGGAGGAATCTGGCGTCAATGCCGATTTTTAGCATAGGTTTAAATGACCAATTACCAAATCCCAAATCCCAATGAATGACCAATGACCAATGACCAAATCCCAATTGGATATTGGTTATTGGGATTTCATTGGATATTGGAATTTGGTTATTGGGATTTAGTCGTTATCTTATTTATGTAATACTCCACATCCCGCGCCAGATTATGCAGCCGCACGGCCACGTCTGTTTCAGGAATCTGGCGTCTATTCCGATCTTTAGCATAGGTTTAAATGACCAATGACCAAATCCCAAATCCCAATGAATGTCCAATTACCAAATCCCAATTGGATATTGGTGATTGGGATTTCATTGGATATTGGGATTTGGTAATTGGGATTTAATCATTATCTTATTTATATAATACCCCGTATCTCTGGCGATATTGTGCGCAAGCATCACCACATCCAGAGGCAAAAAATCTACCCGCCCAGCGCCGATATCATCACCCAGCATCCGGACAGCGTAGACCGTATGGTCATAGCATTTACAACCCAAATTATAAAGCGTATCC
>JBFZAQ010000210.1:0-10377 GCA_041308885.1 Candidatus Omnitrophota bacterium
AGAACCTTTCATCCTAAAATCTCTCTTAAGATAGCCTGGTTATACTCTTCCACCTCGCGGCCGGTCGAAAGAGATAAGGCCTTCCGGGCTACCTCCTTGGCTTTCTCGATAGTCACGCAACGAATAATATATTTGACCTCCGGGATCACCTGCGGCGGCATGCTGAATTCATCCAAACCTAACCCTAATAACATAAGAATAAAAGCCGGCTCGCCGGCCATTTCCCCGCACATGCCTACCCAAATCCCGGCGCTATGGGCTGCCTCGATCACATTGCGGATCATCCTTAAGACCGCCGGATGTGTCGGTTCATAAAGATAAGCCACTTTCTCGTTGGTGCGATCAACCGCTAAAGAATACTGAATAAGATCATTGGTCCCGATGCTAAAGAAATCCGCTTCCCGGGCAAGCAAGTCAGCGGTCATCGCCGCAGAGGGGACTTCGATCATCGCCCCGACCTCGATATCATCATTAAAAGCCCTGCCCTTGGCGCGCAATTCATCTTTGGCTTCCTCTAAGATAACATTGGCCTGCTTTATCTCATCTAAACCCGAGATCATCGGATACATCATTTTAAGATTACCATGCGCCGAGGCCCGCAAAATCGCCCGTAACTGGACTTTAAAAACTCCGGGCCTGGCTAGACAAAACCTGATCGCCCGCCACCCCAGAAAAGGCCGCATCTCATGCGGTATCTGCAATTGAGACAGAAACTTATCGCCGCCTAAGTCCAATGTCCGGATTATCACCGGATACGGATGCATCTGCTGGGCGACATAGCGATAAGCCTCATATTGCTCATCTTCCGACGGAAGATCCACCCTGTTCATGTAGAAGAACTCCGTGCGGTACAATCCTATACCGTAGCCGCCGTGCAGCTTCACCGAAGGTATCTCTTCGGGTAGCTCAATATTGGCGCTTATCCCGACACGTTTATTATCCTGAGTAACCGGCAGCTCGTCCTTGACTGCCAGAAATCGCGCCGTAACACCTTTTAACTTCTGCTCTTCTTCCTGGTAAGACCGCAGGGTTTGCTCATCCGGGTTGACAATGACCAGGCCCAGCTGCCCGTCGATAATCAGCATATCTCCGGAAGCAATCTTGGCTGTCGCCTCCTCAAGACCCACCACCGCGGGAATTTCCAGAGACTTAGCCATGATCGCCGTATGCGAAGTTTTACCTCCGATATCCGTCACAAAAGCGCAGACCCGCTGTTTATGCATAGCCGCGGTGTCCGAAGGAGAAAGATCGTGGGCCACGATCACCACTTTTTCTTTCAAATCTTCTAATCCCTGGCGCTTTTTGCCTAATAAATTCCGTAAAATGCGCTTACCTACGTCATTGACGTCGGCAGTGCGCTCTTTCAGATACTCGTCTTCGATATTGGAAAAAACATCGATATACTTATTGAGGACTTCCGCGAAGATGCAGGAAACATGCAAAAGCTCTTTCTTCAGCCGCGAGATGACCTCCTCGATAAGCATGCGGTCTTCCAGAACCAGCAGGTGCGCATCGAATATTTGAGCCTGCTCCTGCCCCATCTCAGCGGCAATGCGTTTCTGTAAATCAATGATCTCCCGCCGGGTCTGAATAAGGGCTTCCTCAAAAAGCTGAATCTGCAGGGGAATGTCTTCCGGCCGGATCGGCTGCCTGTCGACTACCAGCTCTTCCTTTCCGACTTTATAGGCCGGGGCTATAGCGATACCCCCGGCAGCGGCAATGCCTTTAAGCGTAACCATAACTATCCCTCTTGCGAAATTATGCGTTCCAATTCGGCGATCGCCGCATCCGCGTCATCGCCGTCAGCCTCTAAAATTATCTCGCTGCCCTTTTCCGCGCCCAGCGTCAATATCCCCATGATCGATTTTCCGTTGACTTCCTCTTCATCGCGCCGGATAACAATCCGGGCATCGAATTTATTAGCCACCTGTACGAATAAAGCCGCCGGCCGGGCATGCAGGCCCTGTTTATTCTTCACGATTAATTGTTTACGGATGATGGCCATCTTAATACTCGTCAAAAAAATCCATGATAATCTTGGCTAGTTTCAGCGGCTCGTGCCGCACGGCGCCTTCGGTCGATATAATATTCTCTTCAATTACCCGGTACCCCAGAGCTCGGATGACAGCCGAATCCGCCGTTACCGGATAAGCTTTCTCCTGTTCATACCGCTGACGCATCCCCGATGGTATCGGGCCGACATGGACAACGGTATAATTAAATACTTTCGGGTGGCTATGCTCGATTAAAGCCTTGGCATGATCCGAGGCCTTATAGCCGTCGGTTTCGCCGGGCTGAGTCATCACATTGCAGACATAGATCTTAAGCGCGTTGGACCGGACTATCGCTTCGGTTATATCTTTAATCAATAAATTCGGAATAATACTGGTATATAATGATCCCGGCCCCAAAATAATGATCTGGGCGTCTTCGATTGCCCGCAGCGCTTCCGGTGTCGCGTCATTATGGCTCGGCCTTAAAAAAACCCGCGCGATCTTCTTCTGGGCCTTAGGAATCTTTTCTTCGCCTTCGGTGATAGCCCCGTCGCAATGCTTAGCTGCCAGCACTACATTATTCAAAGTCGAAGGGATCACCTGGCCGCGCAAGGCTAATACCCTGCTGGTTTCCTTGATGGCTTTTTCAAAATCTCCGGTGACCTGGGTCATCGCGGTGATAAAGAGATTTCCGAAGCTATGCCCGGCAAATTCCGAACCTTCAAGAAAACGGAACTGAAACAAATCGCGCATCAACGCCGGGGCGTCGGCGAGGGCGACTAAACAGTTACGGATATCGCCCGGAGGCAAAATATCAAACTGCTGACGCAGCCTGCCGGATGACCCCCCGTCATCAGCCACAGTGACAATTGCGCTGATATTTGAGCTATATTCCTTTAAACCGCTTAGCAGAGCGGATAAACCGGTCCCGCCGCCCACAGCCACAATCCGCGCACCTTTACCCAGATTTTTCCGCTGCAGGAGAATATCAACAATCTGTGTATCTTTTTCATCGGGCATGACCGCGTAGAGAAACGACCGCATCATCCGGGCTATACCTAATATTAAAATAATAATTCCGGAGGCCAGAATAATCAAATCCAGAACCTGGACAAAGACATACCGCTCGTTTTGCAGCCGGCTTGATCCGAAGACAACCAAAATCACCCCGCAGG
Source organism: Candidatus Omnitrophota bacterium (assembly GCA_041308885.1). GTDB lineage: Bacteria > Omnitrophota > Gorgyraeia > Gygaellales > Profunditerraquicolaceae > JBFZAQ01. The sequence goes on from JBFZAQ010000210.1 coordinate 3,170, forward strand.
CAGCGAAGATTACCCAACGCTTGATACCGATACCGGGGTACAGCCATTTGAACAACCGCTTAAGCCTGCTGCGGGCCAGCCATTGAAACGAAGCAGCGAAAACCCGCTTAAACTTTTTTATCATCTTCCTGGCTGATTATTTTTATGATTGTCTTATCTTCGGCGCAGGCACGCAGGCTATCCCGGAAATATTTATCCTTAAGCAACCGGGATATGCGGGCAAGGGCCTTTAAGTGCGGCCCGGCGGAATCCTGAGGCGCAACAAGCAAGAAAAATATATAGGCGGGTTCGCCGTCCAGAGAATCAAAATCAACGCCTTTCTTGGAAAGACCAAAAGCCGCGACTAGGCTATCCGCGCAGTCGCATTTGGCATGCGGAATAGCTACGCCCTGGCCTATGGCGGTAGAACCTAAAGACTCGCGGGCCATCAAAGCGTCGATAAGCTTGGCGCGATGGCGCTTTTCGATATCGCCTCCGTTAATCAACGCTTCAACGAGCTCTTTGATCACGTCTTCTTTCTTGGCTGATTTAACATCCGGGATGATGGCCTTTTTGGAAAGAAACTCCATTATCTTCATGTGTATTCTCCTTTAGTTATGAATATACTTAAGCGGGAGACGGGGTTCGAACCCGCGACATTAACCTTGGCAAGGTTACGCTCTACCAACTGAGCTACTCCCGCGTCGTTCGCTGCTTAATTCCCTTGCCTAATTCCGGGAATTAATCCCCGGAATTAGGGGGATTTTATATCATAATTCCGGGGATTGAATTCCCGGAATTAAGCCGGAGTTTCATTACATCATTTAATTACGAGTTACGAGTTTCGTGTTACACCTGCGTCTTGCGTCTTTAAACTGGGCGGAAGATTTCTGCTTCGCGCTTTAATCAATATAAAATACTGCCGACGCGCTACGCAGAACTTCAACAACGCCATTCTGATATATATTCTGCGAAGCCGTGAACATAAGTATCACGGCGAAGCAGAATGGGCGGAAGAGGATTTGAACCTCCAAGGGTTGCCCCAATAGCTCCTAAGGCTATCGTGTCTGCCAGTTGCACCATCCGCCCGGCAAGCCTATTTCTCCCACCGCCTGTAAATCAATAAAACTGTAGCTTTTCAACCCGCTTTCTCAGTTTATTTCTATAGACCATAGACTATTGACTATAGACTAAATTTTGCGCAGCAAAATTTACTGAGCCACCCGAGGCTCGAACTCGGCACACCCACCTTAAAAGGGTGGTGCTCTACCAGATGAGCTAGTGGCCCAAAATCACACGTTTCTATACCTTAGCCACGCAGCGAATGCGCCAAGCATTTTGGCGCTGAGCTAGTGGCCCTGATTTATAACTCCAATACTTCCTTTTCTTTCGCCTTCAACATCTCATCAATCTTAACCGTGTACTTATCCACATGCTTCTGAAGCTCATCGATGCTGCGAAATTTTTCGTCTTCGGAGATAACTTTGTCTTTCCCGAGCTTCTCCACGGTTTCTTTAGCGTCTCGGCGGATAGTCCGAATGGAAATATGCGATTCTTCGGCCATTTTATGGAGCAATTTACCCATCTCCTGCCGGCGCTCTTTAGACAAGGGCGGTACCGCTAAACGGATGACTTTACCGTCATTCGACGGATTAATGCCCAAACTTGACTTCTGGATCGCTTTTTCTATTTCCGGTATGGCTGTGGGATCCCACGGCTGGATCAATATTAAATGCGAGTCGGGGACCGAAATGGAAGCCATCTGCTTGATAAGCGTTAAGGTCCCATAATAATCGATATGAAGTCCCTCGACTAACCCCGGGTGCGCTCGGCCGGTACGCACTTCATTAAACTCCCTGCCCAAGGCCTCTAGGGTTTTTTTCATCTTCTCGTCTGTGGCATGAATTATCTCTTTGGCAGTCATAGCGCCCCCATGTTTAGAGAAATCTAGGGTGTCATTGCCCGTGAAATTCATGGGTGTCAGAGTATCAGAGTATCACTGATACCTTGACACTCTGACACTTCTGAATTTTTCGACCCCTGACACTTCTGAATTTTACGACCCCTGACACCCTGAACTTTTATAATCTACGACACTACCGTCCCGATCTTCTCTCCTAATACCGCGCGTTTAATATTCCCCCGCTTATTCAAATTAAACACCACTATCGGAAGCTTATTATCCATACACAGGCTAATAGCCGTAGCATCCATGACCTTCAGGCCTTTTTTAAGCACGTCGAGGTAGCCCAGACGCAGATATTTCTTCGCTCCCTTGACTTTTACCGGATCAGCGGAATATACCCCGTCGACCTTAGTCGCCTTTAATATCGCATCGGCATTTACCTCCATGGCCCGTAAGGCTGCGGCGGTATCGGTGGTAAAATAAGGATTGCCGGTCCCGGCCACAAAGATAATAACCCGCCCCTTTTCAAAATGGCGTAAGGCCCGCCGCCTGATATATGGCTCGGCAATCCGCTGCATCTCAATCGCGGTCATAACCCGCGTCGGCATGCCCATCTTATCCAACACATCCTGCAGGGCTAAACCATTGATGATTGTCGCCAACATGCCCATGTAATCGGCTACGGATCTATCCATGGCCAAACCTAAAATCCCGGAATTCTGCTGGCCGCGAAAGATGTTCCCGCCGCCTAAAACAATGCCTACGCTGACCCCCAAATCATTGATTTCCTTGATTTGCCGGGCAATCGAGACCAATACTGCCTGATCGATACCGTGGGGATTACGACCCTGGAGGGCCTCCCCGCTCAATTTTAAAATAATTCTTTTATATATGGGGCTTTTACTCATGAACCGATTTTATAGCGGATGAATCTCCGGATTACGATATTCTCGCCGATCTTAACAATAATGTTGTTAAGATATTCCTGTATCGAAATCGCGGCGTCCTTGATAAAAGACTGCTCTAATAAACAATGCTGCTTGCAATAATCGTTTTTATCTTTCTCTTGTTCCAAGATTTCCACCGGTACATCCTCCCGCCGGACATAAGCGGGATCAAAAGCCGCTATCTGCATGGCCACATCTTTAGTGAACTGGCAGAAGTCGCTGTTGCGGGCCACAAAATCCGATTCACAATCGACTTCCAGCAACACTCCGATCTTATTGCCATGGTGCACATATGCTTCGATCCGGCCTTCCTTAGCTGCCCGCTCTGACTTCTTAGCCGCGATTTCCAAGCCCCGCTTACGCAATAAACCTTGGGCCTTAGCGATATCGCCGCTGGTCTCCCCTAAGGCCTTCTTGCACTCCATAACGCTGGCCGAAGTTAAATGCCGTAACTCTTTAATCGCTTCCACGGATATGCTCATGACCATTACACCTTCCTTCGTAAACGCGATGCGTCTTGCGTGGTGCGAGCCCGAGATTTCTTCACCGGCCGGGTATCTCCGGTTTGCGGCTGCGCACTTTCCACCACTTCTTCAATCTCTTTAATCTTGATTTCTTCCTCCGGGAGCACTACCGCGGCATCCTGCGCTACGTCTCCCCCGGCATCCGGAACCGGCCGCACGCCAACCCCTTCATGAGACAAATAGGATAAAAATCGCTTTCTCCCTTCAATGATGCTATCCGCGACAATAGTAACTACGGTTTTTATTGAACGCAGCGCATCGTCATTACCGGGGATCGGATAAGCCACATAATCCGGATCGGAATTCGTATCGATCAAAGCGATAACCGGAATACGTAAACGCTTGGCCTCTTTGACCGCGGTTTCTTCTTTCTTGGTATCCACCACAAACATGGCTTTCGGCATCCGCTCCATAGCCACAATCCCGGAGAAATCCTTCTTCAGCTTAGTCAACTCTTTCTCCAGGCCGGCCACTTCTTTCTTCGGCAGCAGCTGGTAAGTCCCATCCTGCTTCATCTTTTCGATATCTTTTAACCGGTTAATGCTCTTTTTGATGGTGGCAAAATTAGTCAATAACCCGCCCGGCCAGCGCTCGGTCACGAAGTACATTCCGCTGCGAATAGCCTCTTGCTGGACAATTTCCTGTGCCTGCTTCTTGGTGCCGACAAAAAGGACAAATTCACCTTTAGCCGTCAATTCCAAGAGAAAATCCCGGGCGCGATTGATACATTCCTCGGTCTTCTCCAAATCAATTATATAAATTCCGCTTCTTTCGCCAAAGATGAATTTCTTCATTTTGGGATTCCACCGGGACGTCTTGTGACCAAAATGAACCCCGGATTCCAATAATTGTTTAATTAATTCTGTAGGCAAAACAACTCCTCCTTCCGAATAGTTCCCAGAGCTCCTTGAATAAGGGCACCACAACTACTCATTTTGTTTTTTTTGTTAAAAGTAAACTGTAAGTATATCATGCTTTTAGGGCTTTGCAACTCTTTTTTTAAGTTAAACAAGGTTAATCAATGTTAATCTAGGTTAATCGAAGTTGCAGGTTGCTAAGCAGGTTACCCAAAAGTTACTTAAAGAAATCCCGAGGGCAACTTTCCTGGCCACTTTCCCGCAACCTTCCTCATTAACCTGTAACCTCGGTTAACCTCGGTTAACCTTGATTAACCTTGATTAACCTGCCCTATTTTACGGTAATTCCTGGATCTGATAAAGCTTCTTATACAGCCCTTCTTGCGCTAATAATTGCCCGTGAGTACCGTCCTGCGCGATCTTCCCCTTATCCAACACGATTATTCTATGGGCGTTACGCACAGTGGAAAGCCGGTGGGCGATAACAAACACGGTCCGTCCCTGCATTAACCGTTCCAAGGCAACTTGAACAATCCGTTCGGACTCGGTATCCAGCTGGCTGGTCGCCTCATCCAAAAGCAATATCGGCGGGTCCTTGAGCAGCGCTCGGGCAATGGCGATCCTTTGCCTCTCTCCGCCGGATAGCTTCATCCCCCTGTCGCCGATAACCGTATCGTAACCCATCGGCAAATGCAAGATAAATTCATGGGCATGGGCCAGGCTGGCCGCATCTTCGATTTCCTGACGCGCAGCCTCCGGCCGGCCATAGGCAATATTAGCCCTTATGGTATCATTAAATAAGATTGTCTCCTGAGAAACTATGCCGATTAAATGCCGGAGCGATTTAAGATCAACTTCCTTGACATCTTGCCCATCAATAAGCACTTTGCCTTTACGGACGTCATAAAAACGGGGGACAAGATCCATAAGGGTAGTTTTGCCGCTTCCGCTGGATCCGACAATAGCGCAAGTCTGGCCTTTTTTTACCCGCAACTGTATGCCTTTTAAGATTTCGCTTGGCCCGTAATTGAACCAAACATCTTCAAAAACTACGCTATCGGAGAATCCCGTCAGTTTAAGCGCGTCTTTTTTTTCAGAAATAGAGGAGCGCGCTTCTAACACCTCGTGAATCCGCTCACTGGCGGCAACGGCCTGCTGATTTACAGAATTAACCTGGCTTAATTTCTTGAACGGCCGGATCAAGGACATCATTGAACCTAGAAACAGGCCAAAGACCCCGAAAGATATCTTACCGGCAATAACATCCCGGCCTCCGACAAAAAAGACGAATACTCCGGCAACAGCCCCTAAAAACTCGGTCGCCGGACTTAATAAAAGAATACGCTTGACTGATTTCATCGAAAGCCGGTAATATTCGTGATTTACCAACCTAAACTTGGCAATTTCATGATGCTCCATATTGAAGGCCTTGACAATCCGGGTGCCGGTAATGGTTTCCGCCAATAAAGAATTAATATCGGCCATTTTCTCCTGTGTCTTTTTAGAGAGCTTACGTAACACCTTACCTACTTTAAGAATCGGCAAACTAATAAATGGGACTAAGACTAAAGAAACAATCGCTAGTTTAGTATAGATAAAAACCGTTAAAAAGGCAAAAATTGCCACCTGCAAGGTCTGGTAGACCAAGTCAGTCGAGCCGTAAGAAACCGCGTTTTCCACTAATCGCACATCATTGGTAATCCGGGAGACCAGCTCACCCTGGCGCTTTTGAATGAAATAATCCAGAGATAGCGAATGCATCTTGGCGTAAAGCTTGGCCCGGATGTCTCTGACTACCCGCTGGCCGATATCCGACATAATATACCCCTGCAAGAAGGAAAATAAACCTTTTAAGAAGAATAAAACCAAAATAGAAACAGCCATGTATTTAAGCAAAATTAAGGGTTCAGCCCCATTGATCGCTTCAATACCCCGACTTACAAACAGAGGCAACTTCGCCGGCACCACAATCGGCTTATTATTTAAGACTTTATCCGCCAAGGGCACCATCATCGCCAAAGTAGCCCCATCAAATACCGCGGAAAACGCCATACAGACTACTGCCAGAGAGAACTTCGCAGTGTAGGGCCGGACAAATTTCAGTAACTTAAAGTATTCCTTCATCTTTTGCGTCTCCTATAAGAGATTAATGATATCATAAACCTCGGTGTTTGTCGAGCTTTGTTGATGAAAAATTCTAGTTGCAACTAAGCGAGTAATTTGCTATATTCTAAACTATAAACGAAAGGAACATAGTTAATGAAAAACAATATCTTAATCAGCGCAGCATTACTCGTCTTGACGAGTCTCCGCTTAGCAGTCGCTACCGATGAAAGCATTACTATTACTACATACTACCCCAGCCCGTACGGGGTATATAACGAACTTACCACCTATAGCCATACGAATCTGGCCATTGCTTCGGGAAATGTTGGTATTGGCACCAGCTCACCCCAAGCCAAATTAGACGTAAGAGGTAAAATACGAGGTGATTTAAGCGATAATATCTACGCTAAATATAATGAGAGTGGTTGCGATACAGGAAAAGCCACAGTCCAATGTGACGCCGGCGACATTGCGATTGCCGGAGGAGGCTCATGCAGCAAATGCTTAACGGGTACTTCAATGATGGAATTCAGTTGGTTTATTCGCTCTGGACCAGATCAAATTGGCTGGGAGATTGGCTGCGATGAAAACGGTAACGCCACATATGATGGAGGTTGGGTACAAGTAATCTGCCTAAAGAAAGACTAGTCACATTTCTTTAAATATAACACCCGTCTGGTTTATGAAGATAAAAATTGCAGTAATCGGCGTAGGACACCTCGGCAGCATTCATGCCCGTATTTATTCTCAACTCCCGGAATGCAGCTTAATCGGAGTCTGCGACACTAACCCTGCACACCTAGAGGAAGTCAGCCGCCAGCTAAATACGGCAGCTTTCAGCGATTTCCGGGAGTTATTCGGTAAAGTCGACGCGGTCTCTATTGCCGCA